>NZ_JAKMRT010000002.1:0-139718 GCF_025772225.1 Campylobacter sp. IFREMER_LSEM_CL1097
AGTTATAACTGCTATAGGTTTTAAGTTTTTAATAATAGCAAATCTTACTAAGATTAAAGCTACAATAATAGCTATTAATGCAATAATAACTTGTTGGAATAAAACTTTATTAACTGCATCAGTATATACAGATTCATCTGTAATAGAACATACAATGTATTTTGGATTTAAAGTTTGATTACAAGTTGCAACTTGTGTTTTACCTGCACCATCTTTAGCATAAAATAAGGTATCTTCTTTACTTGGATCAATTAAATCAGGCTCTGCTTTAATAGCATTTGCTATATTAATACTTAAGTCAGTTTTAGTAAGCATTTTATCTTTATCTTCGTGGAAAATTACCATACCTTCTTTATCATATACTGCTGCATAGGAGCTTTGAGAATGCCCTATAGCTAAAACATCTTTAGAAAAAGTATGTAAATTATAGTCACCTCCAACTACCGCTAAGAGTTTTCCATTAGCATAAACAGGAATGGCATAAGTAATTCCTATTTCTCCTGTTGTTACAGATTTATATGGATCAGTTGTTATAAATTTTCCAGCTGCTTTAGCTTCTTTATACCAACCTCTATTTTTAGTATCATAACCTTTTGATAAATCAAGTACTTGACCATCTGATTGATAATTTTTGCCACTATCTTCAAAACCAACATAAACTAGCTCAAACCCAGAAGTTTTTGCAGCTAGTTTGAGATTTTGCATAATTTGTTCTGAAGGCATATTTAAATTACTAGAAAATTGCTCTGCTAAAGATTCTATAGCTAATCTTTTAGTTGTTCCATAAAAATCATACAGAGCATTTGTATCCATCATATTGTTTATTTGCATTTCTGTTAGTAAATCAAAAGTACTATTTTTTGAATTAAAATAACTGACTAAGTTAATCAGTATTACAATAGAAACTACACCTACACACATTATCCATATAAGCTTTGAAGATAAGCTCTTAGAAAATGAAAAAACCATAACAGCTCCTTAAAATTTTGTAGTAAATTTTTATACAACGATTATCATGCTATTAATACAATAAAATGACAACAAAATAATAAATATATAAAATAAAAAGTAAATTATTTATTACATGATGTCCTAGTTATAATATTTTAAAAGCATTTATCAAAAATGTATATTAATCAGTATATTTTGAGAGTATTGTAACTTTATAACACAATTTATGCTAAGCTGAAAGAAAAACTTTCAGCTTAAAAAATTATAATTTATTTTCGTTTTTACTTAGATAATCAGCAACACCTTTAGGGTCAGCCTTCATACCTTCATCGCCTTTATTCCAACCAGCTGGGCAAACTTCACCATGTTCATTAGTAAATAGCATAGTATCAACCATTCTAATCATTTCATCAATGTTTCTTCCAAGTGGTAAGTCATTTATAACTGCATGGCGGATTGTTCCATCAGCATCAAGCAAGAAAGAACCTCTTAAAGCAACTGCTTCTTCAAATAAAACATCAAAATTTCTAGCAATTTGTTTTGTTAAGTCAGCTACTAAAGGAAATTTAACTTGACCTATACCACCTTGATTTACAGGCATATTTTTCCAAGCAAAGTGAGAGAATTCGTTATCGCAAGATACACCAATTACTTCAATACCTCTATCTTTAAAATCTTGATATCTTTTATCAAAAGCAATAATTTCAGAAGGGCAAACAAAAGTAAAATCTTTTGGATAGAAAAATACTACTGCACCTTTTGGTCCTATATTTTTATAAAGATTAAAATCTCCAACTATTTCATTATTACCTAATACAGCAGGTGCTGTAAAATCAATAGCTTTTTTAGTTACTATCATCGTTTATCTCCTAATTAATAAATTTTATTTGTAACAAAATAATATCATTTGTAAATTTAAAAATTTATTAATTGTGTAAATTTGTATGTAAATTAATTTTATTATCAAAATTAAAAGATTTTAAGAATAAAATTAAGACAATTTTGATAATCTTATATTAAACTTTTAATATTTAAGGAGTAAAAAATGGCAGTTAAAATTACTGATATTTGTATAGCATGTGGTTCTTGTATAGATGAATGCCCAGTAAGTGCAATCGTAGATGATGCAAATAACCCTGAGGGCGAAGATAGATATTATGTTTATGCTGATAAATGTGTTGAATGTGTAGGACATAATGATCAGCCAGCATGTGCAAGTGCATGTCCAACTGATGGCTGTATTGTATGGAGCGATGTAGTTAGTGGTCAACCAAGTCGTGATAATATCGGAAGCGATTTAAGAGATGGCTCAACTCCGGTATTTGCTTAATTAATACCCAATACAAGCATCTTTCTAGTATTTAAGATGCTTGTAGCTTCTTCATTTTATAACTCAAAATTACAATTTTTATATAAATTTAAAGCATTTTTTGATATAATTAGCTCTTTTATAAACATAAAACTTATCTAAATTAAGGGGACGATTTTGGAAAAAACACTTTCTATTATTAAACCTGATGCAGTAAAAAAAGGCGTTATTGGTCAAATTTTAACACGCTTTGAAAGCAATGGTCTAAGAATAGCGGCTACAAAAAAAATACAGCTTTCAGAAAAAGAAGCACAAGAATTTTATGCTGTACACAAAGATAGACCATTTTTTAAAGACTTAGTTGAATTTATGATCAGTGGTCCGGTTGTGGTTTCTGTTTTAGAAGGCGAAAATGCTGTGTTAAAAAACAGAGAATTAATGGGTGCTACAAATCCAAAAGAAGCGGCTCCTGGTACTATCAGAGCAGATTTTGCAGATAGTATTGATGCAAACGCGGTTCATGGAAGCGATAGCTTGGAAAATGCAAAAATTGAAATAGAATTTTTCTTTTCAAAAACTGAAATTTTATAATGAAAATTGCCTTTGCAAAACTTAGCTCTGTAGCTTATCCTTTTAAACTAGATCTTGATAATATAGTTTTTGAAGGAACTATTACAAAAGTTAATCCAAAATTAGCTAAAATAACAGCTAATTTTAAAGGATTTACTTATAGAAATTGCGATCGATGTGGTGATGAAATGGAACTTGAAATCGATCAAAATATAGAGCTTTTTGCAAGCGATGGAATTTTTAAAGATGAAAATAATACTTTAAGTGATACTATGGAGTTTTTTGACTCTCATATTGACTTAATAGAGCTTGCTACAAGTGAATTACAATCTTACTTAAGTGATTATTTTTATTGTAATAAATGTTTAAATTAATAAAGGAGTAAAAAATGGCAGTACCTAAGAGAAGAGTGAGCAAAACTCGCGCAGCAAAACGCAGAACTCATTACAAAGTTACCCTACCTATGCCTATTAAGGATAAAGATGGTAGCTACAAAATGCCTCATCGTGTAAATCCTGTAACTAAGGAATATTAAGAACAATGACGAGCATTGCTATTGATGCAATGGGTGGTGATTTTGGGGAAAAGCCTATTATAGAAGGTGTAATTCAAGCTCTAAAAGAGCGAAAATTTAAAGCCATCTTAGTAGGAGATCCTCAAAAGCTTAAAACCTTAATCCCTCAAGAATTAAACTCATATATAGAATATGAAGAGGCTTTTGATGTATTTGCTATGGAAGAAAATTCTACAGATGCATTAAAACGAAAAGATAGTACAATCTACAAAGCCATAGATTTAGTAAGAAATCAAAAAGCAAAAGCTGTTGTGTCAGCTGGACATAGTGGAGCTACTATGAGTTTGGCTACTTTAAGACTTGGAAGATTAGCCAATATCGCTAGACCTGCAATAGCCACTTTAATGCCAAATATCCATTCAAGAACATTAGTGTTAGATGTTGGTGCAAATGTTGATTGCAAAAGCGAGCATTTGTTTCAATTTGCCATTATGGGTGAAGCCTATGCTAAAGAAATTTTAAAAATTGCTAAGCCTAGAGTTGCTTTGCTTTCAAATGGTGAAGAAGAATGCAAAGGAAATGAGCTTACTAAAGAAACCCATCAACTTTTAAAGCAACTTCCAAATTTTGTCGGAAATGCTGAAGGAAGAGATATATTTAATGACACGATAGATGTATTAGTATGCGATGGTTTTAATGGAAATATCTTACTTAAAACCGGCGAAGGTGTAGCAAGTGTTATTACAAAACTTTTAAAACAAGAAATTCAAAAATCTTTTTTAGCAAAACTTGGCTATCTTTTAGCAAAACCTGCTTTTAATGAATTAAAAACCCACATTGATTATGAAGAATATGGCGGGGCTCCACTTCTAGGTGTGAAAGAATGTGTCATTATAAGTCATGGTAAAAGCGGTCCAAAAGCTATCAAAAATGCTATTTTTCAAGCATTAAATTTTACACAATCAAATATAAATCAAACTATAGAAAAAGAACTTGCCAATTATGAAATCAACTAAAGCTTCATTAAAAAGTATAGCTTCTTACATTCCCGAAAAAATACTTAGCAATAAAGAATTAGAATCTATGGTGCAAACTAGTGATGAGTGGATATTAAGAAGAACAGGAATAGAGCAAAGACGCATAGCAAATGATGATGAAAACACGAGTAATCTTGGTACTAAAGCAGCTATCAAAGCTATACAAAGAGCGAATTTAAAACCTCAAGACATAGATGCTATTATTGTTGCTACTTTAAGTCCTGATTGCTTTACTATGCCATCAACTGCATGTAAAATTGCTCATAATCTTGGATTAAAAAACATCACTGCTTTTGACATTTCTGCAGCATGTTCAGGGTTTATTTATCTTTTAGAACTTGCTAAATCTATGGTTGAAAGCAAAACAAAGAAAAATGTTTTAATTATTGGAGCTGAAAAAATTAGCTCTATTATAGACTATACAGATAGAAGTATTTGTGTTTTATTTGGCGATGGAGCTGGTGCTGGAATTGTATCTTTAGATGATAATTATCCGATTATAGATACTCATACAGCAAGTGATGGGGAGTTTGGAGATTTATTAATAACTCAAAGATCTCAAAAAAGTAGCATTTGCTCTCCTCTTTCTATGCAAATGAAAGGAAACGAAGTATTTAAAATTGCAGTAAATACTCTAAGTAACGATGTTGTTGATATTCTTACAAAAAATAATATAAAAAGTGAAGAAATTGATCTTTTTATACCTCATCAAGCTAATTTAAGAATTATTAAAGCCGTGCAAGAAAAATTAAATTTTACAGATGAACAATGCGTAGTTACAGTGCAAAAATACGGCAATACTTCAGCAGCCTCAATACCTATGGCAATGAATGATGCTTATGAACAAGGTCGTTTAAAACAAGGCTCACTAATATTGCTTGATGCTTTTGGTGGTGGATTTACTTGGGGTTCAGCATTGCTTCGTTTTGGCGGAGAAAATAACAAATAAGTTTATAAAGCTTATTTGTTATTTAAAAGTTTCTATTTGATCTAATACTGACTTTCTAACTTGATTGTCTGAAGAATCTACACGAATATAAAACTCTACCCTATTATTTATTTCATCTTCTTTATTTGCACTTAAAGGATAATTATCACCAAAACTTACAACTATAAGTTGAGTTGGATCGATTCCTTTAGCTATTAAATAATCGGCTACAACTTGAGATCTTTTACTAGCTAAATCAAAATTTCTCTTAGGATCCCTATCGCTTGCATCAGTATAACCTCTAAGTTCTATTTGAGCTTGCTTTGGCATTTTCTTAAGCACTTCACTAATACGCTTTAAAAAATCTTGTACATCAGCAGAATCAATCTGAATACTACCCCTAGCAAATTCAACTCTAGCTGGTAAATTTAAAACTATATTATTTTCTCTTTGATCTAATGCTGCTTTTAATTTTTCTATATTTTCTTGTTGAGTAATACTTAATTTCTTAAGTTTTTCAAGCTCTTCTACATTTGCATTTGAAGGTGCACTATATTTATTATGCACTTCACTTTCTTTTTCTAAAGGACTAGAAGCAGTGAATTCAAAAATTTTAACAAATTCAGTTTTCAAGGCTTCAGTTTTTGCAGGATTACTTTCAGAAATCGCCCAAAGAGCAATAAAAAGTGCCAAAAGCAAACTTAAAAAGTCTGCATAAGGCACTGCCCATTTTTCACCTGCTGGACATTCTGGACATTTATGTTTTTTTCCCATTTTTAACTCTTATTTATCAAATTGAGAAATTCTAGGCTCATCATGACTTAAATAGTTAAATAACTTTGCCTCCAAATCTCTTGGATTAGCTCCTTCTGCAATGCTTACAATAGCGTGAGAAATAACTATTCTTTCCTTAATTAAATCATGTGAATTAGCTTTCATTTTATTACCCCAAGGCCCAAATAAAGCATAAGCTCCAAAAATTCCCGTAACAGTTGCTGTAAAAGCTCCTGAAATACCCGCTGCCATAGCCTGTGGATCATCGAGTAGTTTAAGTGCCAAAATCAATCCAAAAACAGCACCAACAAGCCCCATAGTAGGACAAGTTTCACCAAAGCGTATCCAATATTCTGCACATTCTTTATAATATTCTTCCATTTCTTCTACTTGAATTTCCATACTTTCTTTAATTTCTTCTACGCTCTTACCATCTACCATCATCATCATAGCTTCTTTTAAGAACTCATTGTCAATTTCATTAGTTTTTGACTCTAAAGCCAAAAGTCCATCTCTTCTTGCTATAACAGAGTATTCTACAAGCTCAGCTATTCTTTGACTTAAATTTACCCCCGAACCTTTAAAAACTACCTTTAATTCCTTATATGCACCTTTAACAATTTTTTTATGTGTAGAAGTCATTGCGCAAAAAGCTGCTGTAGGCACCACGATAATAAAAGACGCTAAGTGTAAAACATGCAAAGGGTTACCACCCTCTAAAATATCCCCTACAGAAATACTAACAACAGCTAATACCATCCCAAGTATGGTTGAAAGATCCATTAAACATTCTCCTTATTTTAATATACCCCAATTTTTGGCAATACTTGATGAAGTTTTTAATTTAACTTTTAATTTTACAATATTTTCCATAATATCACTAGCTTTTTTTGCAAAATCCTCACAAAGTTCATCTTTTACTTCAAAAATAAGCTCATCATGAATTTGCAAAATTAAGCGTTTGTTTTCATCCAAATTTCTACTTATTTCTATCATTGCCAATTTTATTATATCGGCAGCTGAACCTTGAAGTATAGAGTTAATACTCTCTCTTTCATGCATTGCAATTTGCATAGGCTTTGCATTTTCAAAATCAAAATAACGCTTACGACCTAGCAAAGTACTTATAAAGCCATTTTGCTTAGCTTCATTTTTTACCTTTTCAAAATAAGTTTTAATACTAGTAAAATTCTCAAAATATTTTTCAATATATTCTTTAGCCAACTTTGCTTCTATTTTTAAATTTTGACTCAAAGTCTTATAACCCATACCATAAATAAGACCAAAATTTATACTTTTAGCAATACTTCTTGTCTCATAATCACTATGGTCAAAAATCATAATAGCAGTTTTTGCATGAATATCCTCATCGTTTGAAAACGCTTCTAATAATTTCTCATCTTCACTAAAATGTGCTAGCATTCTAAGCTCAATTTGTGAATAATCAAGTGAGATAAAACTAAATCCTTCTTTTGCAATAAAGCAAGATTTATAATCCTTAGCATATTGACCATGTGCAGGGATATTTTGCAAATTTGGATCTTTTGATGAAAGGCGTCCAGTAGCTGTTCCTGTTTGCAAAAAACTTGAATAAATTCTTGAATTTTCATCTTTTTTAGCTAATTTTAACAAAGGTTCACAATAAGTAGAAACTAATTTTGCAAGCTCTCTGTAAGCTAAAATTTCTTTTACAATCAAATGTTCATCTAAAATAGCATTTAAAACCTTTTCATCAGTAGAATAACCTGTCTTACCTTTTTTACCACTTGGTAATTTTAATTTTTCAAATAAAATATCCCCTACTTGTTTAGGAGAGTTAATATTAAATTTTTCACCCGCTAAATCATATATTTTTTCACTTAGTATTTTAATATCTTGATTAAAACTTTGCATTAAGTTTTCAAGCTTTTGAGTATCAAGTTTAATGCCATTATTTTCCATCATAATAAGCACTTTGATAAATTCAAACTCACTTTTTTGTGCAAGTTCAAACAAAGGCTTTTCTAAATTTTTTAAAAAATACAAATAAAATCTTAAAGTAATATAAGCATCTTCAGCAGCATATTTACAAGCTTTTTCTACATCCACTCCTGCAAAGCTTTCTCCTTTTTTTACCAAGTCTTCAAAATGTAAAGTCTCATAAGTAAACAATCTTTTTGCCAAATCATCCATATTTACACGCAAACTTGGCTCTTTAAGCCATGCAAGTATCATAGTATCAGCATAGTTTTTTGGAGGAAGTAAATTAAAATTATTTTTTATGATTTCAAAGTCATATTTAAGATTATGGCCTATAACCGTGCTTTGATATATTTTTTCTATACCCTTTTTAGCTACTTGCATAGAAATTTGCTTACAAACTCCTAAATAATCATGTGCAAGTGGCACATAAAAGGCTTCACTTTCATGAAAACAAAAACTAAACCCTACTATCTTAGCTTCTTTAGTATCCAAGCCCGTAGTTTCGGTGTCAAAAGCAACAATACTTTGATCATCAATTTTTTCTAAAATTTCAAATAATTCTTTCTCATCTAAAATTAATCTTGCATTAAATCCTAAATTTTTATCTTTATTAGTAGGATTAGTGCGTAGTTTTTTTAACAAAGCATTTAATTCATAATGCTCTAAAATATCCATAATCTTAAGCAAAGGCTCATCTTTTGGATACTCACAATTTAAAAGCATATCTTTTACATCTAAATTTTCATACAAAGAAGCAAGTTTTTTGCTTAAAAAAGCATTTTCTTTGCCTTCAAGCAACAAATTACGACTTCTCTCATTACGCACTAGTGTTAAGTTTTCATAAATTCCCTCAATACTTTCAAACTCATCAAGTAAATTCTTAGCACCCTTAGCACCAATTCCTTTTACCCCTGGGATATTATC
Organism: Campylobacter sp. IFREMER_LSEM_CL1097; assembly: GCF_025772225.1. NCBI lineage: Bacteria > Pseudomonadati > Campylobacterota > Epsilonproteobacteria > Campylobacterales > Campylobacteraceae > Campylobacter > Campylobacter sp. IFREMER_LSEM_CL1097. Next base: position 8,970 of record NZ_JAKMRT010000002.1, read on the forward strand.
TGAACTATCTCCACATAGAGCTAAAAAATCTCTTATTTGGCTAGGTTTTACCCCATATTTTTCCAAACACCCTGCTTCATTATAATCATTTTTTGAAATAGGGCTATAAATACTAACTTTATCATCTTTTATAAGTTGATACAAATCTTTATCTTGAGTGATAATTCTTATAAAAATATCCTTACTTTCACACTCTTTAACTAAAGATGCGATGATATCATCAGCCTCATATCCTTCGCAAGAAAAACTTGAAAAACCCATTTTTTCTATCATTTGAATGCAAATTGGAATTTGAGCTAATAAATCAGGCGGAGGTGGAGTGCGATTGATTTTATAATTTGGATCAATTTCACTTCTAAAAGTTTTTCCTTTACTATCAAGAGCAAAAATAATCATATCACTAGGATGTTCATTTTTCAAACTATAAATAAAATTAGCAAAACCACTAATCATATTACTAGGCTCACCTTTTGAATTTTTCAAACCCTTTAAAGCATAAAAAAGTCTAAAGAAAAAGCCAAAAGTATCAATTATTGTTAAAGTTTTCATTTTTTTCCTATATTAAAAAATAATAATAATTATCGCCCAAAATTATTTAAAAGTCGGTAAAAAGTATTAAATTTCCATTTTAAGCATTTTAGTTACAATTATATTTTAAATTTAAAACAAAGGTTTAATCTTGCAAACAAAATCAATCGCGGATGAAAATTTTCAAACTCCACAAGGAAAAAAGGCATTTAAAAAGGCTGTGTTTTCATGCTGGCTAGGAACTGCCATGGAATATGCAGATTTTGCACTTTATGGCTTAGCTGCAGCTACTGTTTTTTCAGAAGTTTTCTTTCCTGAACAAACTCCTGTTATAGCATTATTGCTTAGTTTTGTTACTTATGGTATAGGTTTTATTGCTAGACCTATTGGAGCTTTATTTTTTGGATATTTAGGAGATAAATACGGAAGAAAAAATGTATTAATGAGCACCATTGCATTAATGGGTATTTCAACTACTTTAATTGGTTTTATACCAAGTTATGCAGTAATTGGAATTTGGGCTCCTATATGTTTGGTTATCTTGCGTTTTATGCAAGGCTTTGGAGCAGGTGCTGAGCTTTCAGGTGGGACTGTCATGCTTGGAGAATATGCTCCTAGCAAACATAGAGGTTTAATCTCTTCTGTTATAGCACTTGGATCAAACAGCGGAACCTTACTTGCGGCTTTTGTATGGCTTTTAGTTACAAGTATGGATGATGCTAGTTTTAAAGAATGGGGATGGAGAATTCCTTTTATAGGAAGTATTTTTATAGCACTTTTTGCTGTTTATATGCGTTTAAATGTAAAAGAAACTCCTGTTTTTGAAAAACAAAAAGAATTAATGCTAAAAATTCGTCATGAAAATGAAGCACATATGAAAAAAGATGAAAGAACTTTTTGGCAGAAAAGTCGTGCATTTTGGACTATGGTGGGTATAAGGATAGGAGAAAATGGACCATCTTATCTTGCACAAGGCTTTATAGTAGGTTATGTAACTAAAATTTTACTTCTTGATAAATCAGTAGCCACAACTGCTGTTGTTATCGCTTCTTTGGTGGGATTTTTGGTTATACCTTTAGCAGGATATTTAAGTGATAAATTTGGAAGGCGTATTACTTATAGAACCTTTTGCTTGCTTTTAATGCTTTATGCTTTCCCTGCTTTTATGCTACTTGATAGTAAAAATGAAATTATTGTAATTTTAACTATCATTGTAGGTATGTCTTTGGCATCTTTAGGAATTTTTGGCGTGCAAGCTGCGTGGGGTGTGGAGCTTTTTGGAGCAAAAAATCGCTATACCAAAATGGCACTAGCAAAAGAATTTGGCTCTATACTTTCAGGAGGAACCGCTCCTATGATAGCTTCAGCTTTGCTTGCTTATTATGGCACTTGGTGGCCAATAGCCTTGTATTTTGTTATCACCGCAGGAATTGGTTTTATAACAACTTTCTTTGCACCAGAAACTAGAGGCAGGGATTTAAATTTAATAGAAGATGCGATATGATACGCCTTATTTTAGATACTGATATAGGCAATGGAATAGCAGGGGCTAATACTGATGATGGTTTAGCCCTTGGACTTATTTTAGCCTCCAAAGAAATCAAACTTGAAATGATTAGCACTTTAAGTGGTAATGTGCAAGCTTTAACCGCTTATAGTGTTGCTAAAGATTTATTAAATAAGCTTAATCTATATATACCTTTGTATTTAGGTGCTCATGAAGCTTTATGTGAAGATAGTCATTTTTGGAGACAAAGACTAGATAAAGGCGTAGAAGAGTTTAAGCTTACTCATCTTTGGGATCATATAAAACCTATAAAAATCCTAGAAAACATAAACCCAAATGCTTGTATGAAAATGGGTGAGCTTATTATGCAAAACCCAGGTGAAATTTCAATTTGCGCTATAGGGCCTTTAACAAATATAGCCATAGCTATGAAGCTTTTCAAAGACTTTGATAAAAATGTAAAAGAAATTTTTATCATGGGTGGAAGTTTTGATATGCCTTATCATATCAAAGATACGAATTTTGGTTTTGATCCTGAAGCTGCTAGTATAGTTTTAAACTCAAGAGCTAAAATCACACTTGTTCCTTATAATGCAACAATGCAAACTATGCTCACACATGAAGATTTAAATGCTTTAGAAAATCAAAATCCTCTTTGTGATTTTTTAGTGCAGACTTTAAGAGTTTGGATTGATTTTGCAAGCAAAACAAGAGGCACAAATGGCACATGGATACACGATGCATTAACTATTGCTTATATGCTTGATCCAAATTTAGCAAATTTTGATGAGTATTTAGTAGATGTCATTTGTGATAGTACTTTTGCTAGAGGAAGCACGATAAGGTGTTTTAAAGATGCAAAAATGCCTATAAAAAATCATGAATTAAAAAACACCATAAAAGTTTTAAAAGATGTTGATAATGCTAGACTTTTAAATCTTTTAAAATCAAGGCTTTTAAATGGAATTTGCTATGAAAATTACAAAAGCATAACGACTTAATTTACCCAAGGCTATAAAAATACTTGCTTTTAAAAAAGAATACTTAGCAAATCCAAGCCCTAGTGCAAAAAGATCTCCCACTATGGGTAAAAAAGTAAAAAAAGCATACAAAGAGCCAAATTTTTTAAAGTTTGCATTGATTTTTTCTAATTTACATAAAGAGTTTTTAAAATATTTTTCCAAAATTTGACTCTCTCCAAAATAAGCTAATGCATAAGTACTTAAACTACCCAAAGTATTCCCCAAGCTTGCTATAAATAAAACCATATAAGCATTAAAATCTAATTTCACAAAAGCAAGCACAAAAGCCTCACTAGCCATAGGCAAAAGTGTGCTAGAGAGAAAACATACTATAAAAAGCCCTATATAACTTATATCATTATATAAAAAATCAAACATTATAAATTTTCTTAGTATTTATTTTATAAACTATCATTTTAAAGAATTTTTAATAATAATTATCTTAGAATGTAAAGTCATTTGGCAATTTTTTAAAAGGAAAAACTATGGAAAGGAAAAAATTTTCTAAACTAAATTTAGAATACTCATTTAACAAAGCTTCTTTTTCTTGGCGTTAAGCCTGCTACTACATTTTCAATCATTTTTATTTTACATTTTTAGTTTTAGTTGATCATTTTTTGATTTTAAATTATTAATCATTTTAAGGAAATACTATGAAAAAATATTATGGAAAATTTGGTGGGCAATTTGTGCCAAATGAAGTAAAAATAGCATTAGATGAAGTAGAAAAAGCTTTTTTAAAACTCAAAAAAGATAAAGATTTTAACACAGAATTAAAAGAACTCTTAGCTAATTATGTGGGAAGACCTACGCCTTTATACCATGCTAAAAATTTAAGCAAGCTTTATAATCATGAAATTTATTTAAAAAGAGAAGACTTAACTCACACAGGAGCTCATAAGATCAACAATGCCATAGCTCAAGCCTTAATGGCAAAGAAAATGAATAAGAAAAAAATTATTGCAGAAACTGGAGCAGGACAACACGGGCTTGCAACAGCTACTGCAGCAGCACTTTTAGGACTTGAGTGTGAGATATTTATGGGAGCTATTGATGTAAAAAGACAAGCCTTAAATGTCTATAAAATGGAGCTTTTAGGAGCAAAAGTTCATGCGGTAGAAAGTGGAAGTAAAACTTTAAGTGATGCGGTAGATGAGGCTTTAAAGTTTTGGGTTAAAAATACCAAAGAAGTATTTTATGTAGTAGGAAGTGCAGTGGGGCCTTATCCTTATCCACAAATTGTTACGCATTTTCAAAGTATTATAGGTAAAGAATGCAAAATGCAACTTAGAAAATTAAATAAAAAAGTAGATTATATCATAGCAGCAGCTGGAGGCGGTAGCAATGCTGCTGGAATTTTTCATGCATTTTTAAAAGATGAAAAAGTTAAGCTCATAGGTGTTGAAGCAGCAGGTTTAGGAAAAGATACACCTTATCATGCAGCCACACTTACTAAAGGCGAAGAAGGTATTATCCATGGTATGAAAACTAAAGTTTTACAAGATGATAAAGGCAATATTGCTCATACTTTTAGTATTTCTGCTGGGCTTGATTACCCTGGCATAGGGCCTTTGCACGCATATTTGCAAGAAAGTAAAAGAGCAAGTTATCATGCTATTAGTGATGATGAGTGTATTAATGCTTTAAAATTATTATGTAAAGAAGAAGGTATTATACCCGCTATTGAAAGCTCACATGCATTAGCTTATTTAGAAAAACTTTGTCCGACTTTAAAGAAAAAAAGTGTGATAGTTGTAAATCTTTCAGGAAGAGGAGATAAAGATATGCAAAGTATTTATGAATATAAAAAAGGTGAAATTTATGGTTGAAGAATAACTTCAACCAATTTATTTTTTTATGCTTTTTAGCTCTAAATTTAGATAATACCCTGTATAAGAACCACTTTTTTTATGATTTTTAGCAAGCTCTTCAACGCTACCTTTAGCTATAACCTTACCACCTTTAACTCCACCTTCAGGTCCCATATCGATGATATAATCAGCATTTTTAATCACATCTAAATTATGCTCTATCACAAACACACTATTTCCAAGATCAACTAAATGTTGCAAAACTACAATAAGTTTATTAACATCTTCAAAATGAAGTCCTGTTGTAGGTTCATCTAAAATATAAAGAGTTTTTCCTGTATCGCTTCTGCTTAATTCTTTAGCTAACTTAATACGCTGAGCCTCCCCACCACTTAAAGTAGTTGCATTTTGTCCTAAGGTAAGATAATCAAGCCCAACTTTTACCAAAGTATCAAGCTTTTGTTTTATCTTTGGCACAGAAGTAAAAAACTCACTTGCTTCAATAATACTCATATTTAAAACATCAGCTATGCTTTTACCTTTATATTTAATCTCTAAAGTTGCATCATTATATCTTTTACCATTGCAAACATCACAAGTTACCATCACATCAGGCAAAAAGTGCATTTCGATTTTAATCTCACCATCGCCACTACACTTTTCACATCTTCCACCTTTAACATTAAAAGAAAAACGCCCTGCTTTATAACCTCGCATTTTAGCTTCTTTGGTAGCTGCAAAAAGATTACGAATTTCATCCATAGCACCTGTATAAGTAGCGGGATTTGAACGAGGAGTCCTTCCTATAGGACTTTGATCAAGATAAATTACCTTATCAAGTTTTTCCAAACCTTCTATCTTAGCCCCACTTAGTTTTTTAACTTTTTTAGCACGGTTAAGCTCTTCTTTTGCAAATGGAAGCAAAGTTTGCAAGATTAGCGAGCTTTTACCACTTCCTGAAACACCTGTAATTGCTACTAAATTATGCAATGGAAAATCTACACTTAAATTTTGAATATTATTAATACTCACATCTTTTAAACTAATAAAATCTTTTTGTTCTCTGTGTTTTTGATGGGCAATTTGCTTTTTACCACTCATATAAAGGGCAGTTTGGCTTTTACTTTTTAATAATTCTTTATAAGTTCCACTAAATACAACTTCACCACCAAATTTACCAGCATTTGGACCAATATCTACGATAAAATCTGCTTCTTCTATTGTCATTTTATCATGCTCAACCACGATTAAAGTATTACCCTTTTGCTGAAGATTTCTTAAAGTTTTAATGAGTTTTGCTGTATCTCGCTCATGCAAACCAATGCTAGGCTCGTCTAAAACATACATCACCCCACTTAAACCACTACCAATTTGAGATGCTATACGAATTCTTTGAGCTTCACCTCCACTAATTGTTCTTGCATCACGCCCTAAGGATAAATACCCAAGTCCTACATCATAAAGAAAAAACAATCTTTCATTAATTTCTTTAAAAATAGGCTTAGCTATCAATCTTTCTTGCTCACTCAAATATGCAAAATTAGCTTCTTTTGAAAAAAATGCAGTGGTATTTTCTATACTCATATCTAAAATTTCACCCAAATTTTTTTCAGCAACTTTTACAGCTAAACTTTCAGCTCTTAAACGATGACCATTGCAATCTTTACAAGTTTTTTCGCTCATATACTCGCTTAAATCTTTTTCATCTTTTAGCATTTCATAGGCATATTTAACCGCGCCTTCAAATTTGCGATTTAAGCGATGTCTTTTCCATAAAAAGTTAATTTCCTTGGCATTACCATAAAGCACTAAACGCTTTTCTTCTTCACTTAGCTCATTATATGGAATTTTTATCCTTATAGCATTTTGCTCGCAAAAGGCCATTAAAAACTTATAATAATAACTTTTATTAAACCCATATAATAGCTTTACAGCTCCTGCTTCTAAGCTTAATTCTTCATTGATAAGCTTTTTCATATCCAGCGTATATCTTATACCAAGACCATCACAACTTGGACAAGCACCTTTTGGAGAATTAAAAGAAAAACTCAAAGGCTCAAGCAAAGGAAAAGAAATTTTACAATCAAAACAAGCATTATGCTCACTATAATGAAAATGTTTTGCTATGTTTAATTCTTCATTATTTAAAACTTCAATTTCCACTTCACCAAAGCTCTCGCTAAGACCTTTTTCTATATCGCTTGCAAGTCTTGCCAACATATCATCTTGCACTTGGAGTCTATCTATCACAAGCTTTATTGTATGTTTTTTAGTTTTAGCAAGCTCAATATCCTCATCAAGACGCGTTAAAACCCCATCAATTTGTGCTCTAACATAGCCTTTTGCGACTAAATTTTCCAAAAGATCTGCAAAAGTTCCCTTTTTTTCTTTGATCAAAGGAGCATAAATGATGATTTTTGCCCCTTTTGGAAGCTTTAAGATTTCACCTACGATATCTGCTGCACTCATAGATGAGATTTTTTGGCCACATTGATGACAATGTTGTGAGCCAATCCTTGCATATAAAAGTCTTAAATAATCATAAATTTCAGTAATAGTCCCAACAGTTGATCGAGGATTTTTAGAAGTTGTTTTTTGATCAATAGCAATAGCAGGAGTTAAACCTTCTATTTTATCAACATTTGGCTTACCCACTTTATCTAAAAACTGCCTTGCATAAGCACTTAAACTCTCAATATAGCGGCGTTGTCCTTCTGCATAAAGTGTACCAAAAGCCAAGGTGGATTTACCACTTCCACTAAGTCCTGTAAAAACTATAAGCTTATTTTTAGGAATTTCTAGGTTGATATTTTTAAGATTATTCTCTTTAGCACCAATTATATTAATAGTATCATTCATAACTTTTCCTAAATATTTAAAAATAAATTTATGATTTTAACATAAGAAAAATTAAAATATTTTTCTTTTTTATAAAGGAAAAATTAAAATACATCCTTAAGTTTTATATAAATAAAAATATATATAATGATTATCAAAATTATTTTAAAGGAGAAAAAATGAAATTTTCAAAAATGGTGTTTTTGAGTTTTTTTATAGCAAGTTCTGCTTTAGCTCATCAATTCTTTCCTATGCAAACTAGCAATGGATATGAAGTAGGTTTTTGGGCTGATGATCACTGGGGACAATATCAACCTGATAGGGTTTTTGGTATAAGTGCAAAAGATTCTCAAGGAAAAAATTTAAAAGCTGGCTATGACTACGAAAATAACAAAATATTTATTGAGGGAAAACCTGCTGTTGCAAGTGTTAATTATGATTTTGGATATTACACATTTACAAAAGATGGAAAACATTATGCACAAAAAAGATCTGATATTACAGATATTACTGGTGCAAATGAAGTCACTCAAACAAGAAAAATTTTCAAAATGGGAAAAAGTATTTTTTCTTGGGATGAAGGTTCAAAAAAACCATTAGGATTAAAATTTGAAATAGTTCCTTTACAAAATCCTTTAACACTACATGAAGGAGATAAATTAAAACTCCAAGTTTTACTAGATGGAAAACCCGTAAAAGGAGTTGAATTTGAAGATCAAAATGATGATATCGACAACATAGCAACAAATGAAAAAGGTATAGCAACAATCACACTCACAAAACCAAAAGATGGTTTACAAATAATAGCTGCAAACATCAAATTACCATACAATCTAGACAGATATGGCGATACTCTACAATTGACAGCGACACTAAGTTTTAAATCTAAATAATTTCAAATTCTTAGTCAATAAAATTAATTTAATTGACTAAGAAATATGTTACATTTTGTAATATATTAATTTTTTATTTATCCTATATAGCAATAAAATATAATTCTACGATACACTAAATAAATTCACTAAAGCAAAGGAATTAAATGAATATTACTAACAAAATATTATGGTTTTTTGTTGCCATTGTCGGTGCTGTTTGTTTTGGCATATTAGCACTCCAAAATGGCGAAAGTATTTCAGCGATTTATCTTGTTATTGCTGCTTTATGTATTTATATCATAGGGTATAGATTTTATGGTAGATATATTGCCTATAAGGTATTAGAGCTAGATAAAAACAGAGCAACTCCTGCTATGGTTAAAAATGACGGATGTGATTTTGTCCCTACAAATAAAATTGTACTTTTTGGACATCATTTTGCCGCTATCGCAGGAGCTGGTCCTTTGGTAGGTCCTATACTTGCTGCACAAATGGGTTATTTACCCTCTATGCTTTGGATATTAATAGGCGGTGTTTTAGCAGGTGCGGTACATGATTTTGTAGTTTTATTTATATCTACGCGTCGTAATGGAAAATCTTTAGGAGAGATGATAAAAGATGAATTAGGACAATTTATCGGCGCAATAGCAATGATTGCTATATTTGGAATTATGCTTATAATTATTGCGATTTTAGCTATGGTTGTTGTAAAAGCTTTAGCAGAATCTCCATGGGGATTATTTACCATCGCAATGACCATTCCTATTGCTGTTTTTATGGGAATTTATATGAGATTTTTAAGACCTGGTAGGGTTGGTGAAGCTTCTATTATAGGTTTTATATTGCTCATATTAGCCATACATTATGGAAGTGAAATAGCTGCTGATCCTTATTGGGCGAAAATATTTACCTTTGATGCACCAACTTTAGCACTTATTATGATGGCTTATGGTTTTATAGCTGCAATTTTACCTGTTTGGTTTTTACTTGCTCCAAGAGATTATTTATCAACTTTTTTAAAAATCGGTGTTATTGTGGTTATGGCTTTAGCTATTGTATTTGTAGCGCCTGATCTTCAAATGCCAAAAATTAATTCTCAATATTTAGATGGAAGTGGGCCTGTATTTGCTGGAGCAATTTTTCCATTTTTATTTATTACCATTGCATGCGGAGCTATTAGTGGTTTTCATGCATTAATTTCAAGTGGCACAACTCCTAAAATGCTTGAAAATGAAACTCATGCATTAGCTGTTGGATATGGCTCTATGCTTATGGAAAGTGCTGTGGCTATCATGGCTTTAATTTGTGCTTGTATTTTACACCCTGGTCTTTACTTTGCCATCAATGCGCCTGCTGCTACTATAGGTGTAGATGTTGCAAATGCAGCTGCTGCTATTTCTAGCTGGGGTTTTAAAATAACTCCTGAAGAAATCACTACTTTAACTACAAATATAGGCGAACAAAGCATATTATCAAGAACTGGTGGAGCACCAACATTTGCTGTAGGTGTTGCTTTGATTTTACATGAATTATTTGGTGGAGTGAATTTAATGGGCTTTTGGTATCACTTTGCTATTTTATTTGAAGCCTTGTTTATTTTAACTGCAGTTGATGCTGGGACAAGAGCTTGTAGATTTATGGCTCAAGATATATTGGGTAATGTTTATAAACCTTTAGGAAATATCAATAATACCTTAGCAGGAATTTTTGCAACAGCTTTAAGTGTTGGTGGATGGGGGTATTTTCTCTATCAAGGAGCGATAGATCCAAAAGGTGGAATTTACTCATTATGGCCACTTTTTGGAGTGAGTAATCAAATGCTTGCTGGCATGGCATTGCTTTTAGCAAGTGCGATTTTATTTAAAATGGGGAAGGCAAGATATACTTGGATTACTCTCATACCTGCTTGTTTTGTTTTAATCGCAACACTTTATGGAGGTATTCAAAAAATTCTTCCTTACAAAGAAGGAGATCCAATCCATAATGCTATAAGTCATGTTGCTGCTGTACAAATAAATACACAAAAAATACAAGAATTTAATTTAAAACTTTCTCAAACACAAGATGAAGCAATAATCGAGCAAATCAAAAAAGATATAAAATTAGCATCTCAAGCTAAAAACTCCAATTTAATAAATGCAATTTTATGTGTGTTTTTCATGATTACCACTTTGCTTGTTATACTTTCTTGTTTTGGAATTTTTATCAAAAAATTAAACATTCCTTTAAAAGAAAGCCCTTATATAGCATTAAAAAAGGAAAAAACATGATAAAAAAACTTAAATTATGGTATGAAAAATCCGAAAGGTTTTTTCATCCCTTAGTTGGAGTTGCAAGCTATGATAAATATCTTGAACATATGAGAGAAAAACATCCTAAAGCACCTTGTAAAAGTAGAAAAGAATTTTTCAAAGATTTTCTTGAAAAAAAATACAATAGTGGCTTAGGAAAATGCTGATAAATATTAAAGAGTAAAGTTTTTACTATACAAATGATTTTTGGTGAAAATCACCAAAAATCAAGCATGTTTTTTTGCAAAAGCTTTCATAAATTCACTTAACTTTTGAACCTTTTCAATGCTGATAGAATTATAAATACTAGCACGAATTCCACCTAAAATTTTATGTCCTTTAAGCCCTATCATACCATTTTCTTCAGCTTCTTTTACAAAAACTGGCTCTAAGTTTTTATCATAAGCTATATTAAAACTAACATTCATTAATGATCTATCCTCTTTTTTGGCATGACCTTTATAAAAACCATTACTCTCATCAATCACATCGTATAAAATTTTGGCTTTTTGTATATTTTGCTCATTGATTTTGTCTAATCCACCTTGATTTAAAAGCCATTTCATTTCAAGATTAAACATATATATAGCAAAGGTTGCTGGAGTATTAAATAAAGAATTATTTTCAGCATAAACGCTATATTTTAACATACTAGGTATATTTTTGTTTTTGCTACGCTCTATCATATCTTTACGCACAAAAGCACAAGCAAGCCCTGAAATTCCTGCATTTTTTTGCACTCCACCAAAAAGCATAGCAATATTAGAAAAATCTATCTTTTTAGAGAAAAAATCACTAGAAGCATCAATTATCAAAGGACTTTTAGTCTTTGGATAGCTTTTATATTGGGTTCCATAAATAGTATTATTAGAGCATATGTAAGCATAATCTGCATTATCGCTAAATTCAAATTGTGGGATATGATCAAACTCACTTTCTTGAGTGCTTGCTACTATTTTTGTATTTACTCCTAAAATTTCAGCTTCTTTAATAGCCTTTTTAGTCCAAACTCCCGTATTAGCAAATTCACAAACTCCACCCATATATAAATTCATAGGTATCATAGCAAATTGCAAACTAGCCCCACCTTGCATTAAAAGCACTTCATAATCATCATTTACACCATAAAGTTCTTTTGCCATTTTGATAGCTTCAAAATGCACTTCTTCAAAAACCTTTCCACGATGAGAAACTTCCATAATAGAAAAGCCTTTACCATAATAATCAAACAAATGCTCCCTAGCTTCTTTTAAAACCTCATCAGGCAGGTTTGAAGGACCTGCACTAAAATTCATCACTCTCATTTTATCTCCTTTTTATAGTATTTGAGCTTCTTTACTCTCATTTATTGAGCAAAGCTTTATAATATCCCCTTTTTTTAGCTTTTCAAGAGAGATATTTTTGCCATCTTTTTGTAAATTTATCAAATTTTTACTTTTATCAAAGAATTTTTTTTGCTGAGTTAAAAGTTCCTCAAAATTATCAAGCTTATTTTCATAATTTAATAATTTTAAATTTAAAACACTCTTTAGTTGGCTTTGTAAAAAATCAAGCTTTTGTTTTCTAAGAAAAAAAGCATTTTCTAAAGACTTAGCTTTGGCTAAATTTTGCAAGTGATCGATTTTGTTTTGATAAAACTTAAGATGATTTAACATTTGGTTTTTAAAACGCATAGCAAGCTCATCAAGTCCTTGTTCTAAGCTTAGTTTATTTGGAAAAATCATATCAATAGCTGCACTTGGAGTTGGTGCTCTTAAATCTGCTACAAAATCACTAATAACATAATCAATCTCATGTCCAATAGCAGAAACAATAGGCGTTTTTAAAGAAAAAATACATCTTGCAAGTTCTTCATCGTTAAAACAAAACAAATCTTCTCTGCTTCCACCACCTCTTGCCAAAATAATCGCATCTAAATTATACTCATTGGCTTTTTTTAAAGCATTTATTAAAGAATTTGGGGCACTTTGTCCTTGGGTAAGGGCATTAAAAATAGTTATTTTGCAAAGATTGTATTCTTTTTGTGAAATTAGCTTTAACATATCTTGCAAAGCAGCTGAAGTAAAAGAAGTAATTATGCCTATTTTTTTAGGAAATTTAACAATGCTTTTTTTAGCATTTGTATCAAACAAACCTTCTTTTTCAAGCTTTTCTTTTAGAGCTAAAAATTTAGCTTCTAAATCTCCAAGACTTGTTTTTTGCATACTTTTGGCAATAAATTGATACCTGCCACTTGTTTCATATAAACTCACATAGCCTCTAAGATCAAGCATATCGCCAACTTTAGGTTTAGCTTGAACAAATTGATTAAAGCCTTTAAACATCACACAAGCTATACTTGATTTTTCATCTTTTAAGTCAAAATACCAATGTCCTGAACTATGAATGGTAATTTTAGAAATTTCTCCACTAAGCTCTATATCATCAAGATGAAATTCTAATAAACTTTTAGCTTTTAAATTAAGTTCTGAAACTTTCATTTTTTTCTTGCAATAAACATAGAACAAACACCAAAACTAAAGCTTTTATACTCTAGCATTTCAAAATACTCACTCAATTCTTTAATAAATTCTTCTTTGCTTAAAAAATCTTCTATCGAATTTGGTAAATACTCATAAGCACTATAATTTTTACTGATAAATCCACCCACTTTTGGTAAAATATTTTTTAAGTAAAAATCTCTACAAGCAGCTATAAAACCACCCTGCTCTCTTTTAGTAAATTCAAGCACAAGTAAAATCCCATCCTTTTTCAACACTCTTGCAAATTCTTTTATAGCTTCTTTTCTATCTACCACATTGCGTATGCCATAACTTATACTTATGATGTCTGCACTTTCATTTTCGAGTGGAAGTTCTTGTGCTTTTGCTTGCACAAAAGTCGCATCAGGAATTTTTTTCTTAGCCACTTCAAGCATGCCTACACTTGGATCAACCCCTTTTATACTAATGATATTTTTATTTGTCCTTAAGGCTTGATTTTGCCATTCTATAATCATATCGCCTGTACCACAAGCCACATCGATAATATCAAGTTCATTGTTAGAAAATTTAAAAACATCTAAACAAGCTTTTTTTCTCCAATTCACATCACTTCCAAAACTTAAAATTCTATTAGCCTTATCATAAGTTGGTGCTATATCATCAAACATTTTAACTATTTTTTCTTGTTTTTGCATGTTTTTCCTAACTATATATTTTTAATTTTTTAATGCTTTTTTCAATTTGTTTTATTGTATTTTCATCATATGAAATTTGTTCTAAATGATTATGTTCAAAATAATTTTTTAGTTTTTCAATACTTTTTTCTTCAAACATAGTTGCAAAATAGCATAATAAAAATTTTATTCTTTCTAATTCTTCTTCATGATTTGTTTGAGATTTTACAATTTTTTTCTTTAAAAAAACTAATTCTTTTCTTAGTTTAAAAGCCACTAAAGACTTTAAAATTTGATTTTTCTCTCCTTGATAAAAACTACAATCATTCTTTAAAATAAAATCCATATCAAGAAAAATATCATTGATTTTTTCATCACTTAAAATAAAAATATATTTTTCTAATTCAAATTTACAAATTTTATCATTACAAATTTGTTTTTCCAAATTTAAAATATAATTTTGAAGTTTATTTTGAATACTCTTTTCAAAAAGAGTGCTAAAAAGCTCAAAGAAAATGCATATTTGCCTAAGACTTACAAAAAATTGCTCAAAACTTTCAAAATTTAATTTTTGTAAAAAATTCAATCTGTCATTTTTTAATCTTTTTAAAAGCACAAAAAGTAAGATTTTACCCGCTTCAAAACTTTGAATTTGATTTGGAAAATGTAAGCTAATATCTTCTTGCTTATCTAAAATTTTAATACATCTAACACTATCAAAAATTTTAGAAAAATCTCCATATAATGCTAAATTTTTGCTGTAGAAATTTTCATCATCTGAAATCTCTTTATAGCTTTTAAAAAAGTGAGGTAAATTAAATTGCTTTGCTTTTTCAAAAGTAGGAAAAACAACTTTCAAAATGACCAAATCTTGCAGATTATTTTTAAACTTATAAAGTAAAAATCGAGCACTATTAATCTCAAAACTAATTCTAGTTTTCTTAATAACACTTCCTATAATTTTTTTACTTTGCTGTTTAAATTCTTTTTTAGAAAGTTTATGATTTTTTTTATCTAAAATATCATGCAGTTTATAAAGTGAAAATCGATAATAATTTTTATTAAATTTTTTATATTTAACATCACAAAAAGGACTTATACGCGTAAAGAAAACGCGTATTTTATCCTTAGAATATATAATTTTTTCTTCTTTTAAAATTTTTATAAAGTCATCATTTTTGAGTAAAAAGCGTCTTTGGACTTCACAAACCATTTTATTTTTTACAAGCTTTACAACCATTCACATAAGCAAATACGCCAAGATAATCAATGATATTGCCAATTTTTTTCTCAAGATCTTCTTGGTATTTATTTATCCCACTATCTTCATAACACACATCTTCTATATGATTGCATTTGCTACAAATTACATGTATATGAGGATATTCATAAATATCATAACAAGTTTTTTGATTTGGAGTGTTGATTTCTACAACCAAACCTTGTTCTTTTAAAGTATTTAAATTTTTATACACTGTAGCTAAAGAGATAGAAGGATATTCTTCCTTAATGCTTTCATATAAAGATTCTATATTAGGATGTTCATGGCGTTTTAAAATTTTTAAAATACAAAGTCTTTGAGGAGTAGCTTTTAAATCACAATTTTTAAGCAATTGAATAAGTTCCATTATTAATTCTCCGATATTTTTTATATAGTATAACGCTTTTTTTATAAAAAAATGATTATATTAAAGGATATTTTTTATCTTTTAATAAATTTTAATCTTTTTACACAAAGATTCAACATCAATTTCTAGAAATTTTTCTACTTCATTTGTTTTACCATGAGTTATAAATTGATCTTCAAATTCAAAACTTACTAGTTTTATATGATAAAGGTTTTCTTTTTGCAAGAAAGTTGTAATCAAACTTCCCACTCCACCTATCTTAGCACTATCTGAAAAAACAAACCAAGTTTTTGTATCTTTTGCCAATTCTTTTAAAAGCTCTTCATCTAAAGGTTTTGCAAAAATCAAATCTATTAAGCTTGCATAATCTAAACCAAGTTTATCTAAAGCTAGTTTTGCCTTAGCCACACCCTGACCAAAACCTAAAAATACTTTATCGCTTTGCACTTTAGATAAAATTTGAGCTTTTGCAAGTTTTATCTCACATGGATTAAAATTTTCATCTAATAAAAAATTACCTCTAGGATAACGAAAAGCAAAAACACCTTGATGAAAATAAGCATACTCCATAATTCTTTCCATCATAGCCTCATCTCTTGGAGCCGCTAAAGTAATATTTGGTATAGCACTTAAAAAACTAACATCAAAAGCACCTTGATGAGTTTCCCCATCTTCTCCTACTACGCCAGCTCTATCCATAGCAATAACTACATTTAAATTCATAATAGCACAATCATGGATAACTTGATCATAAGCTCTTTGCATAAAAGTGCTATAAATCGCTATAAAAGGCTTAAAACCTTCTTTAGCCATAGCTGCCATAGAAGTAACTGCATGTTGTTCTGCAATTGCTACATCCCAAAAACGCTCAGGATATTTTTCCATTAGCTTATCTATTCCAGTTCCACTTGGCATAGCAGCAGTTACACCTACTATATTTTCATATTTTTGAGCTAAATTTAAAAGTGTATTTGAAAAAATTTCTGTCGCACTTTTTTTGTTCATATTAGCCTTTAAACTCTCTCCGCTACTTCTATCAAAAGCACCTACTCCATGCCATTTAGCATTTTTACCTTCAGCTAATGTATAACCTTTGCCTTTGATAGTTTGCGCATGCACTACACAAGGTTTATTCATAGCTTTAGCTTGATTTAACGCATTAATAACTTCATTTAAATTATGTCCATCAATAGGCCCTATATATTCAAGTCCTAATTCTTCAAATAAGAGTCCAGGTGTAATAAGTCTTAAACCCTCTTCAAAACGCTTTGCCATATAAGATGCGCCTTGAGGAAAATACTCTAAAAGATTTTCTATGCGTTTTTTAAACTTTTGATAAAACTGCGTTGCCATTGCTTGAGAAAGGTATTTTGAAATAGCTCCAATTGGCCTTGAAATACTCATTTCATT
The DNA here is from genome assembly GCF_025772225.1 of Campylobacter sp. IFREMER_LSEM_CL1097. Lineage (NCBI taxonomy): Bacteria > Pseudomonadati > Campylobacterota > Epsilonproteobacteria > Campylobacterales > Campylobacteraceae > Campylobacter > Campylobacter sp. IFREMER_LSEM_CL1097. Next base: position 26,037 of record NZ_JAKMRT010000002.1, read on the forward strand.
ATCATTTAAAATAATCACACAAGGATATTCTCTATCACCAAGCTCGTTTAAAGCTTCATAAGCCATACCTGCACTTAACGCTCCATCGCCTATTAATACAACAGGCAAACGATCTTCTTTTTTTAATCTTATAGCCTTACAAGCTCCAACTGCTAAAGATATAGAAGTGCTTGAATGTCCTGCTACAAAATAATCCCCCTCATCAGGCTTTGTATATCCACTCAAGCCATTAAATTGTCTTAAAGTATGAAAATTATCTATCTTACCACTTAAAAGCTTATGTGGATAAGATTGGTGTGAAACATCAAAAATAAAAGGATCTTTTCGCACATCAAAAACATAATGCATTCCTATGCTAAGCTCAACTACACCTAAATTTGAACTTAAATGTCCACCATTTTTACTCACTGTATCTATGATAACTTCACGCAAATTACTAGCTAAATTTTCCAGTTCTTTAATTTGCATATTTTTAATATTTAAGTTATTTAAATCTATCATTCATTAACCATGTTTTTGATTTTTTGCAAACGATTGTTAAGGTTTGACTCTATATTACCCGCATCACTTAATATTAAAATACTTCCCTTATTAATCGCATCATCAAGACTAAATTTAATATTGCTTTGTTCTTGCAAGTGTGTTTTTACATATTCAAAATCATCAGGACTTAACTTTAATTCTATCTTAGTAGCATTTTTAAGTTCACTCATAAGTTCTTTTGCTAAATTTAATGCTATAAGTGATGAATTTTCTTCGAGCTCTTTTGCAATCACTTCTTTTGCAATAATTACAGCTGTATCGGCTAATTCTTTTTCATTTTTAGATAAAAACTCATTTAAATTTTGCACTGTATTTTCAAGCTTTTCTACGCTTTTTAAGTATTTTTCCTTCAAGGCTTCTAATTCACTTTCAAAATTCTTTTGTGCTTGTTCATAACCTTCTTTAGTAAATTTTTCCTTTGCATGTTCTAATTCTGTGTTTAAACGATTGTTAAATTCAGCCTCTTGGCTTTCTATCTGCATTTGCAACTTAATGATATTTCCTGACATTTCATCAGTTTTTTTAAGTAAATCTTCAACAAAATCAGGTTGAATTTGTGGTTGTGGGGCTTGTGGAGTAGCTTCTATTGTTTGATTTTCTACTGCTTGTTGTGTGTTTTGGACAGGAGAGACTTGATTTATAGTTTGAATTTCTTCTTGTTTTTGTTCTTCACTAGAGGGCATTTCACTCATAACTTTAAAATGATAACCCTCAACTACATGAGCAGAAATATTTTCAGGTGAAATTACATTGGTTAATTTTGCCATAATCTTACTCTATCATCTCATCAGCCTCACCCACTTGGATAAGACCTTGTTCTGCAAGTTTTTGCACCACTTCTACAACTTTTCTTTGTGCTTCTTCTACATCTTTAACACGCACAGCACCCAAAAAGCCCATTTCTTCTACAAAAGCTTCAGCAGCACGCGTAGACATATTGGACATAAATTTTTGTTTTAAATCCTCGCTTGCACCCTTTAAACCTATCATCAAATCACGCTTGTCAGCAGCTTTTAAAACTTCTCTAATCGCATTAGTACTAAGTTGAGAAATATCATCAAAGGTAAACATTAAATCTTTAATGGTTGTAGCAAGTTTTTCATCACTTTGCTCAATATAAGAAAGTGTTGTTTTAGAGGCTTTTTGACCCAAGCGATTAAGCACTTCAGCAACTGCTCTTGGACCACCCACTTCAACTTTATAAGAAGTAAGACTTTCAAGCTTACTTTCAAGCACAGCAGATACTCTTTTGATAATTGAAGGAGATATATCTCCAAGATTTGCCATTCTTATTACAACTTCAGCTCTTAATTCATCGCTAAAATATTCCAAAGTTTCAGCAGCTTGAGTAGTATCCATATGAGCTAAAATCAAAGCTATAGTTTGCGGGTGTTCTTTAATAATAAAGTCTGCAAGTTGTTGTGGTTTAATTTGTGAAAGATAAGCAAAATTTTGATTATTTTCCATACTTTTGGTAAGTTTTTCCAAAATTTTATTGGCAATTTCAGGACCAAAAGTTCTAAATAAAATTTCTTTTGCATATTCCAAACCACCACTTTTTAAGTATTGATTTGATTGCAGTAAAGTATAAAATTCCTCAAGCACTGCAGTAGCAACTGGCTTATCAACATTTTTTGCTAAAGCAATATAGCGAGAAATTTCAGTGATGACATTAATATCCATATGAGAAAATAAAACTGTCGTTACATCTTCTCCAAGTTGGATTAAAAATATGGCGACCTTTTCTGGCATAGAAAGGTCATCATAGACCATTTTTTGTTCTTCGCTAAGCTTTATCATTAGATATCCTTCTCACCAAATTCGGCTTCATTTTCAACAAGTTTTTGCAACAATAATGCCACTTCTTCGCCTTTTTCATTAGCTACTGCTCTTAATTTTTCAAGTAAAACATCATATTGTAATGCATCCTCATCAAAACTATCTCCAAAACCAAGCTGTTCTTCAACTTTTCTACGAGCAGCATTGAATTTTTCAATAGCATCTTCAGCCTCATCAATAATCTGCCCATCCTTACCTTCCATCTCTTCTTCAAGTCTAATATCTGCAAGCATTTTTTGAGAAAATGGCACAATAACTTTTTTGTAAAAGATAAAAAGCAAAATCGCGGCAAATACATACTTAACAGGTGGAATAAAAGGCTCAACAAATCTTGAATAAAAAGTTTGAACCTTATTTTCAACTTTAGCTGTTCTATGAAATTCCAAATTATTTACTTCAACCGCATCACCTCTAGCAAGATTAAATCCTATGGCACCTTTAGTAAGATTTTCAATCGCTTTAATTTCTTTATCACTCAAAGGAATATATTCATTAGTAACATTTCCTTGATCATCAGTAATTACTTTATACTTTCCATCTACCGCAACGGCTGCAGAAATTCTTTTAATGGTTGCAAATTGCTTAGTGGTGTTGGTAATTTTTTTAGAAATTTCATTATTAGTTGTAGTTTGATTTTTAGTATAAACCTCGCGCGCACCTTTATCATCCAAACCTTCCACAGGACCGATGTTTGAAACAGCACCTGGTACACCTTGAATTTCTTTATCTTTATAGCCTTCTCTATGCTCTTCCAAGGTTTGCTCACTACGCACAACGGTATTTGGATCATATACTTCACTTTGTGATTCTTCTTTAGAAAAATCATAATCAATACTAACCTTTGCTACTACCCTATCATAGCCACCTGCAAATGGAGCAATAGAAGCAACAATTTTTTGCTCTAATTCATATTCTTGATCTCTTTTATATTTAATTTGAGCAGCAATTAAATCACTTTCAAAAGCACCCTCATCATCTAAAGGAATACCTTTTTGATCCATGATTTTTACATTTTCTGGAGTAAGTTTTGTTACTGAAGAAGCGATTAGGTTTTTAATCCCCATAATTTGCTTTTTATTAAGCTTTAAACCTTCTTTTATAGTCAAAGCTACTGAAGCAGTTGGTGGAACTTGTTGTTGGGTAAAAAGTGTATCTTTAGCAAAAGCAATATGAACCGTAGCACTATGAATAGGCTCTAAACTTTCAATCGTTCTAGCAAGCTCACCTTCTAATGCTCTTTGGTATTTTACCTTTTGCTCAGCTTCTGTGGCTCCAAATTCTTGTTTATCAAAAAGCTCAAAGCCTACTTTATTATCTTTTGGCAATAATCCTGCAGAAGCAATAGCTAAACGCTGTTTATATACTTGTTCATTAGGAACTAAAATCGTTCCTTCATTACGCAAAATATAAGGAACTCCACTTTTTTCAAGTTGAGTTACTATCATCGCCGAATCACTAGTATTAGCATTTTCAAATAATACTGAATATCCAGCTTCGCTAGCTACTGTAGAGCCACTTCTAAAAAGGGTTAAAAATACTAAAAATCCAACTACAACAACAATAGAAGTAGCAATAATAATACGCTGTCTTAAACTTAAATTTTGATAAAGCTGACCTACTTGGTGCAGTATAGTTTTATAATCCATTTATTTCCTACAAACTAAAAATTTTTAGAAAACTCTTCAAAAAACCTTGAATTTTCATACTCTGTACCTATACTTATACGCACAGCATTTAAACTATAACTTTGTAAATTTCTTATTATTATACCGTTTTTAAGCAGTTTTTCAGATAAATCTGTGCTATTTTTTTCATCAAAAAAATAGGTAATAAAATTTGTATAGCTTGGAATGTATCGAATTTTATAATTTTTAGCAAAATCTTCATAAAGTTTCATTTGTGAAAAATTATTTTCTAAGGTTTTTTGCACAAACTCATCATCATCTAATGCAGCAACAGCAGCTTTTAAACTCAAATTAGTCACATTAAAAGGTGCTCGTAATTTATAAAATGTATTGATAATTTCCTTGCAAGCTATACCATAACCCACTCTCATACCGCCCAAACCATAAAGCTTAGAAAAGGTTCCTAGATATACTGCATTTTGAAATTTATGGATTAATTCTTTAGGATTAATATGCTTTTTGCTATCTTTAAATGAAGCAAATTCATTATAAGCTCCATCGATGGCCACCAAACAATCTTTATCAATTTTCTCTAAAAACTCAAAAACCTCACTTGCGTCTAAACACTCACCCAAAGGATTGTTAGGTAAGCATAAAAAAATTACTTTGATTTCATTTTTATGCTTTTGATATAACTCATATAACTCATTTAAATCATGGGTTAAACTTGGAGTTTTATAAACCTTAACTCCTAGTTGTTTTGCATAAATTTCATACATAGCAAAACTAACCCCACATTGCAAATAAGCCTTAGAATGATCAAGTTTTGCATATACTATATATTCTATGATTTGATCACTCCCACTACCTATAATGAGATTTTCTTTTAAAATATCATATTTTTGCGCTAGAGCTTGTTTTAATTCACTCATAGTATCATCAGGATATAAATGAGCTAAATGTGCATTATTTATGATGGCTTCTTTGGCTTTTTTGCTTGTGCCATAAGGATTTTCATTACTTGCTAGTTTAATAACTTCTTTTAAACCATATTCTTTAGCAACTAAATCCATATCCTTGCCACTTTCATAAGTTTTAATAGCCTCTAAAAAAGGATTAAATTTCATTGCTTTCTCCTGATAAATATGATCCAAGCCATTTTATATGCTCAGCTTTTTTTAATACTCTTTGGACATTTTCATCATCAATATGTCCTTCAAAATCTATATAAAAACTATGCACAAATTCTCTTGTTTTTATAGGGCGTGATTCAAGTTTTGTTAAATTTATCCCCTCTTTTTTAAACTCATACAACAAATCGCTAAGCCCACCTGGTTTGTGTGCAGCAAGTGCTAAGATAGAAGTTTTACAATGAGGCATTTGAGGTATTTTTATATCACTTAAAATCAAAAACCTAGTGCGATTTGCCAAATTATCCTCAATCGTTTCAAATAATATAGGTACATTATAAAGTTTTGCTGCAATTTTAGAGCAAATCGCAGCTGAAGTAACATCTTGCGAAGCTAAGTAAGCCGCATGAGCTGTAGATTTGCTTGCTACAAATTCTACTTCACTTAAATCATGACTTTCTAAAAAATTTCTACATTGATTATAGCCTTGTGGATGAGAATATATGCGTTTAATATCTTTTAAATTTTCACTCATACTTACAAAAGAATGATGAATGTCCATATAAATTTCAGCAAAAATCTTTACATCTTCATATTTTCCAAGACAATCAAGCGTCACACCCACTGCACCTGCTGTATTATTTTCTATAGGTACTACTCCATATTTTGCTTCTTTGTGAGCTAATTCTTTAAAAACATCTTCTATATTTGCAAGTGGAGTATAACGACTCATAGCACCAAAACGCGTTCTTGCTACTTGATGCGTATAACTTCCTTCAGGCCCTAAATAAGCTATGCTTTGAGGCATTTCTAAATTTCTTGATACAGCAAAAATTTCTTGGTAAATTGCTTCGATTGCATTTTGATCTAATAAACCATGATTATAATTTTTAAGTCTATTTATAATAGCTCTTTCACGCTCAGGTCTATAAATACTCCCACCTAAATTTTGTTTAATAACTCCTATATCTTTAACATGAAGCATTCTTTCATTAAGCAAAGCCAAAATTTTATCATCGATAGTATCGATTTTATTGCGTAATTTTTCTATATCTTTCATTTAAACCTCGATATGTAGTAATCCTTAATACTATCATATACAAAATTAAGTTTAGTTGTATCAAGACCTTGAGTGTTAGAAATTTTACCACTTAAAACTAAGCCTGTTTGCATACCAAGCTCATAAGCACCAAGCAAATCGCCTTTAAAATCATCACTAATAATCAAAGTCTTTTTAAAACTCACATTACAATCTTGCTGTTTTAATAAATTTAAAGCACTTTTATAAAAAGCCTTGCTAGGTTTTCCTATCACTTTATAATCAAACTCGCATGCATTTTTAAGCATAGACATGATACTTCCAACACCTGGATAAAGCCTTGAGTTTTTCTTATAAATACTACCCTCATGCATTGCTATAGTTTGCACGCCATCTTTAATATACTCTATCATATTAGCAAAATCTTGAAATTTAAAATCATCATAACTTGCTAGCAAAAATGCTTTTGGATTTTTATAATCAAGCTCATAACCTAACTCTTGAAGTGAATCTAAAAATTCTTTTGCCCCAAAAGCTGCTATTTTACAAGGTTTTAAATAATCTTTTAAAACACAAAAAGGATCAATATAAACCTTTTCATTAATTTCAAAACCCAAATTTTGCAAATAATTTAAAAAATCTAATCTTTTGGTATTATTAGTAATAATCACATAAGGAATTTTTTCTTTATTTAAAGATTTAATGAGTTCTAAAGCACCATTTATAGGACTTTTATCATGATCTGAAATCAAAGTTCCTTGCACATCTAAAAACAACATTTTAATCCTTTAAAAAATCAAGCTCTAAAGCAATTTGATCCTCATAACTTTCTCTTTTTCTAATCATTCTTACCTTGCCATTTTCACAAGCTAGCTCACATACTCTATTGCGAGTATTGTAATTACTACTCATGCTAAAACCATATGCACCTGCACTTTTAACTATGATCAAATCTCCTGCTTTTGTTTTAGCTAGTTTTCTATCTTTAGCTAAAAAATCTCCACTCTCACAAACCCCACCAACAATATCACAAAGGCTTTCTTCTTTATTTTCACTCAAAAGCTTGATTTCATGATAAGCACTATATAAACTTGGACGCAATAAATCATTCATCGCCCCATCAATAATCACAAAACGCTTTTTATCATTAAATTTTTCATATAAAACTTTAGTAACAAACTCGCCTGCATTTGCTACCAAAAACCTGCCAGGTTCCATACCTATACACACATCAAGACCTTGCAAACTTGCTAAAATTCCTTGAGCATAATCATATAAATTTGGCTCTTGTTCATCTTTATAACAAACTCCTAAACCCCCGCCTATATCAAAGAATTTAATATTAATTTTCAAAGCTAAAAGTTCTTTTACTAATTTTGCAACAATCGCTGAGGCCTCATGGATACTACTTATATCAAGAATTTGTGAACCTATGTGAAAATGCACTCCAACTGGCTCTAAAAATTGTGAGTTTTTAGCATAAAGATACATTTTTTTAGCACTTTCTATATCTACACCAAATTTATTTTCATGCAAACCTGTAGAAATATAAGGATGTGTTTTAGCATCTACATTTGGATTTACCCTTATACTTATACGAGCTATCTTTTGATTTTCTTTAGCAATTTGCTCCAAAAGAAGCATTTCTTCATAACTTTCTAAATTTACATAAAGTATGTTTTGCTCTAAAGCATATTTTAATTCATCAGCACTTTTACCTACCCCGCTAAAAATAATTTTATAATTTTTAGCCCCTGCTTTTAAAGCTCTATAAATCTCACCCGCACTAACACAATCAAACCCACTATCTAAAGAAGCTAAAAGCTTTAAAACACTTAAATTAGAATTTGCTTTGACTGCATAAAAAATTTGTGATTTTCTTGCCTTAAAAGCATCTTTTAACATTGTAAAACGCTCTTTAATTTTATCAAAATCATAAATATAAAATGGTGTGTTGTATTCCTTTGCTAGTTTTAAATAATCCATAAAAACCTCACTTGTAGTTATTTGTGTTTAAAATAATAAAAACTTCCTATACTTATTAAAATAAATACTGGTAGCATTATACCAAGCTCTGGAAGTAAAATTTCATTTTCACTCAATCTTGTTAATAAAAACAACAAACCCCAAACTAAAAGTATGCACACAAAAAACACAAAAGCTAAAAGTGCGAGATTAAAAAATCTTGCTGTTAAAGGAAAATAATAATACACAATAAGCATTAAAAATGGCGCAAAAAATGGTGTAAGAACTAAAGAATATAAACTTGTTCTAAGTGTATTAGTAGAAATATTTTGTTTTGCAAAAATTGCCATACTTTCTAGCGCGTCTAAAATAGAATAAGAAGGATTGCTCTCTACTAAAGAAATTCTTTCTAAGATTTTTGGAGAAAAATCTTCTAAGCCTTTGATATTTTTAAATTCTTCTACGCTTAAACCCTCTTTTGAAACAATCAAATTTTGTGGTACATTAGTAGCTTTAGCGTCATTTAAGTTCCAAGAATCTCCATCAAATTTAGCAGTTTTTGCATGGATTGTGCTTTGAATGTCTAAATTTTTTACATCAAAGATTTTTACATTATATAAGGTTTGAGAACTTGTTTTTTGTATATAAATAAATTTATCATTATATTTAATCAAAACTTCCCCACCCTCTCTATCTACAACGCCACGCTTGAGAATATTACTTTTATATTCATCTGCATAAGCAAAGGCACTAAAATTAAGTCCTACATAAACACAACAAAAAAACATAGCCCATAAAAAAGGATAAAAAATCACTTGATTTTTACTTAAACCCAAAGCATATAAGCTAACAAATTCATTTGAGCGTATCATATTAAAAATACATAAAACCAAAGCAAGGACTATAGCTAAAGGTAGTATATAAGAAGCTGCTGAACATGTTAAGAAAAATATATACAAAAGCTCTAAATTTGCACTTTTTGGCAGTCTATTGAAATTGAGTAAAAAATCAATCGCTACGAAGAAAAAAGTCAAAGAAAAAAATAAAATAAAAAATGATTTTAAATACAAAGATGAAATATAGCGAAAAAATATACTCATCGTTTAACTTTTTAAAGAATATTTTGAAGCGATTTTTTCTATATCAGAATTTAAAAGCTCAAGTAAAGCTTTTTTGCTATGTTCTAAAACCTTAGTTAAACTTTCTTGTTCTTCTTGTTTAAATTTTCCCAAAACATGAGAAATTACATCTTGTTCTTTTCCTACTCCTATGCGTACCCTCTCATAAGCATTGCCACAAAGATTATCTATACTTTTAAGCCCATTATGTCCACCGCTTGATCCACCCATTTTAAATTTCAATGCACCCAAATTTAAATCTATATCATCATGGATTACAATGATTCTATCACATTTATAATATTCACTAACAGCTTTTACACTTTCTCCTGATAAATTCATATAAGTGGAAGGTTTTAAAAAAAAAGTAGAAGAGCCTTTAAAAAGCTCTCCTTTAAATTTGGCATTTGAAAGCTTTGTTGTTTGCAAATCTTTCAAAATTAAATCAATTAGCATAAACCCTACATTGTGACGGGTTTGGGCGTATTGTTCTCCTATATTACCAAGTCCTACGACTAAGGTCATTTTATCTTGCTTTTTCTACGCCAACTACAGCTACTCTATCAGCATCAACCATAGTTACACCCTCAGGCACAACTACATCGCGGATTAAAAGTGCATCACCAACATCAAGTTTAGTTACATCTAATTCAAAATAATTTGGTAAGTTTTCAGCTGCACATTTTACTTTCAATCTTCTTTTTGATTGGATTAAAACACCTTTATTTTTAAGACCCATAGCTGTTCCTACGATCTTTACAGGAACCATATATTTAGAAATAACACCTTTTTGTGCTACTTTTAAATCTACGTGTTTTAATTCTGCAGTTACAGGATCTTTTTGATAATCAACTACTACAACATTTAATACTTTATCTGCTACTTTTACATCAAAAGCTAAAGTAGTTTTTTTGCGTACTTCTTTAATAAATTCATTTACTTTAAAAGCAGCATTGATGTTTTCTAATCCTTTTCCGTAGATGTTTGCGATTAGATAACCATCTCTTTTTAAAGCTTTAGCAGCTTTTCTACCGATACTCTCTCTAACGATACCTTCTAACATCTGTTTCCTTTCTAAAAAAATAAACGCTAATTATAGCCAAATAAGTTTATAAAGATTTTAAAATATCTTCATAAGCTATGCAAAATTGCTCCAAACCATCATCAAGCAAATCTTTACAAGCTTTACTTAAAGCATCTTTTGAAATATTTGCATTTAATTTTTTCTCTATACACTCATCTTTTAAAGGCTCTTTAAATATAATTTTCTTACCTTTAAAAGCCTTAATAGCATCTAGTGGTGCAGTATTAATAGCTTTATCATAGAGTAATTCTTTAATATAATAATCTTTTTCTAAATCATCACCCTTAACACCTGTACTTGCAAATAAAGCTCTAATATTTGTTTCATTTTGTTTAATGATATAATTATAAGCCTTTGTTGCAGTAAGAATTCCTATATAATTTTTATCTAAAACTTGATTATTTAATAATCTATCAAAACGGCTTACAAAAATACTAATAACTGCTCGAGGCTCTTTTTTAGCTGTGGTATTATTTTTTCTAAATTCTTTTAAACCTAAATTTAAAGCTTCAAAGCATTTTTTAGTTTGCTCAAAATCAAAAATCAAAGTAGCGTTAACATTAATACCATTTTTCATTAATTCTTGCATTACTTCATAAGAAGCTTCTGTAGCAGGAATTTTCATCATCACATTTTCTTTTGCAATTTGCATGTATAATCTTTTTGCTTCGGCCAAAGATAGGCTAGTATTATCTTTTAATCTTGGATCAATTTCAATACTAATAAAACCATCATTATTTTCAGAATAATTAATAGCTAATTTATCCGCAGCCTTAGCTATATCTTCTATCGCAAGATACTCATATAAAGCTTTTTTATCTTTAAGATTTGATTTTTTGATTTTTTCTTTATAAATAGCTGAGTTTAAAATCGCATTTTTAAAAATAGCAGGATTTGAGGTAGCACCATTGATTGTTTTTGAGTAAATTAAATCTAAAAATTCATGATCTAAAAATTCATTTTCTATAAAATCACACCATAGTGAAAATTTTTTCATTGTATTACCTTTATTATTTCTTTTAAATCTTTCTTATCTATACAAATATCTGCATGAGATTTTAAAATTTCTTTGGCACAAAAAGCTATTTTTAATCCACATTCTTTAAACATAGAAATATCATTAGCTCCATCGCCTACACACATAATTTCTTCTGTTTTTAAATTTAAAAATTTCTTAAGTCTTTGTAGTATAATACCTTTTGAGTTATTAAACATAATTTCTCCGCCAACTTTTCCTGTTAAAAAACCATTTTTACTATGTAAAAAGTTAGCAAAACCAAAATCAAAATGAAGTTTATTTTGTATTAAATCAATTCCTTCATGAAATCCACCACTAAAAACGATTATTTTTATATTCTTACTTTTTAAATATTCACATAATTCTTTAGCGCCATTCATCAAAGGTAAATTTTCACAGCATTTCTTTACCTGCTCTATAGGCATACCTTCAAGCAAAGCTACTCTAGCACTTAAGCTTTCAAAAAAATCAAGCTCACCATTCATTGCTTTGTTGGTGATTGCTTTTACAGCATCACCAACATTATATTCTTGCGCTAAAATATCGATAGTTTCCCCATCCATTAGCGTAGAATCAAAGTCAAAGGCACAAAGCTTTATCATTAAAACTCACGCTTTAATAAAGCTTCAGCTTTCAATATAGTCAAGATATTTTCTTCTCTTTTGCCTATACCAAAAATCATACCTTTTTCTTTTAGTAAAGTTTCAGGTGGTGGATCAATCCTACTTCTGTGAATTTTAATAGCTTCTGTTAATCTATCTATCACAAAACCTGCATTACCTGCAGGAGTTTGATTGCCATTTGCTATACCTTTTAAAACAATATATCTTGTTTGAGGAGTCATTTTAGAACTACCTTGATTAAATCTTTTAGCAAGATCAATCAAAGGCATAACATTACCCCTCATATTAAATACACCTAAAACATAATCAGGTACACTTGGAACCCTAGTATATTCTATAGGTTTAATAATTTCTTGGATATTAAGAATTGGAATAGCGTATTCCTCATCTCCTACCACGAAACCAACAAGCTGAATAATATCCTCTTCTTTATCTACATCAGGTTCTGCAATTTGCGCTTGTTGTTTTTGCAAAACCTGGTTTAATTTATCATTCATCTTCTTATCCTAGTTTTAAATTTTTTCTAACTACATTTTCTAAGTACTCTGGAGAGTAAGGCTTAGTAATATACTCAGTCATTCCTACTTCCACACCTCTTAAGCGGTCTGATTTACTAGTTCTTGAAGTTACTGCAACAAGTGGGAGGTTTTTATATTTAGAATATTTTCTAATTTCACCTGCTAAGGTATAACCATCCATTCTTGGCATTTCAATATCAATCAACACAGCATCAATATCATGCTCGCCTGATTTAATTGTATTTAATGCTTCAACACCATTAGTTGCTTCTATAATACTTACACCTAGTGGCTCTAATGATTTTTGCATGATATTTCTATCCATTTTAGAATCATCCACTATAAGCACTGTATAATCACTTGGTTTTTCTTTAGTTGTTTTTTTAGATTGCGATTCAATTTGTGCTTTAATATCAACTTTAATTTCTTTAGCTATATCCATCATAGCAGCAACATCGATAATCAAAGTTACTCTACCATCACCACGGATAGTTGCTCCTGCTATACCTTGGATATTTTGCAAATACTCACCCATAGACTTGATAACAATTTCTTCTTGACCTACTAAAGTATCTACTATAATACCAAGCTTACTTTCTGCCACACCTATAACAACTACATAAGTTTGATCAGTATTTTCAAGCACTTGTTTTACGCCAAATACATCTGAAAGTCTTACTAAAGATAAAACCTCATCTCTTAAGCGAAGTACATTTTTACCTTCAATGGTATAAATATCATCAATTGGCACTCTAACTGTTTCAAGAACACTTGCAAGTGGAATAGCATAAAATTCTTCTTGAGTTCCCACAAGTAAAGATTGAATAATCGCCAAAGTAAGTGGAATTTTAAGCTTCATCACAGTGCCTTTTCCAAGCTCACTATCGATTTCAATCACACCATTTAATTTTTCAATATTAGTTTTAACAACATCCATTCCAACACCACGCCCTGAAACATTGGTGATTTTTGCAGCGGTTGAAAAACCTGGTTTGAAAATCAATGCAAATGCTTCTTTATCACTCATTTGATCAGCTTCACGCTCTGTGATTAAGTTTTTCTCTATTGCTTTTGATTTTAACACATCAGCATCTAAACCTTTACCATCATCGGCAATTTCAACAACGATATGATTTCCTTCGTTATATGCTTTAAGATTAACCGTTCCTTTTTCTGGTTTACCATTAGCTATACGCGTTGCTGGATCTTCTATACCATGATCACAAGAATTTCTAATCATATGCATAATAGGATCGCCAATTTCTTCTACAATAGACTTATCAAGTTCAGTTTCTTCCCCTGAAATTTCAAGCTCCATTTGTTTACCAAGTTCACGGCCTAAATCACGCACAACTCTTGGGAATTTATTAAATACTTTCGCAATAGGTTGCATTCTTGTTTTCATAACCGCAAGTTGAATATCTGTAGTGACAATACTAAGTTGAGAAACAACTTGATTTAATTCTTCTAAGAATTTTTCTCCATCATATCTTTCTTCAACATCATCATAAATTTTTAACAAGCGGTTTTTACCTAATACAAGCTCGCCAATTAAGTTCATTAAATGATCAAGTCTTTTAACTTCAACCCTAATTGTTTGATCCATATTTGCACCGCTGCTTCCACCACCTGCTGCAGGGACCTTTTTCTCAGCTGCTGCATTTTGTGCCTGTGGAGCTGGCTTACTTGGGGTTGGAGTTGATTCTTGAGTTTTTTTCTTTTCAGCGCGTCTTGCTTGATCTTCAGCTTTTCTTACTTTTAAAAGTCTTTCGATTTCAGCTTCAACTTCATCATCACTAAGTTTATTTACATCAACTTCAGGTTCTTCAGCTTTTGGCTCTTCTTTAACTTCTTCTTTTGGCTCTTCAGCCTTAGCCGGAGTAATTGATTCTAAACTTTCTCCTTCTGAAATTGCGGTTAATCTTGCACAAATTGGAGCTATATCAAGTCCGATTGCTGTATCATTTCCATTATCTCTAATAGAATTTAATAAAGTTTTCATCATATCAATAGATTCTAAAACTACATCCATTACTTCAGGAGTAATTTTAAGCTCATTATGTCTTGCTTTATTTAAAACATCTTCCATATGATGAGTAAGTTTTGTTAAAACATCAAAATTTAAAAAGCTTGATGATCCTTTAACAGTATGCGCAACGCGGAAAATTCTATTTAATAGTTCTAAATCTTCAGGATTTGCTTCTAATTCAACCAAATCATGATCAATTTGCTCGACTAATTCAAAGGCTTCAACTAAAAAATCCTCAAGTATTTCTTGAATATCTTCCATTTTTACTCCTCACCTTTTTCATGTTTTGCTATGATACGAGAAATTTCAGCAAAGAAATCACTTGCATTAAATTTAACTAAATACCCATCTCCACCTGCTTCTTTAACACCTTTATCACTCATAAATTCATTTGATAAAGAAGAGTTAAATACGATAGGAATATTTTTAAATCTCTCATCATCTCTAACTTTTGCTGCAAAATGGAATCCATCCATTTGTGGCATTTCAACATCACTTACAATAATTTTTAAATGTTTATTTAAATCACTGCCATAAGTACTATAAAGCTCTTCTAGTTTATGTAAACCTTCAACACCATCTTTAGCTTCAATTACTTTAAGACCAATTTTATTTAGTAAATCTTTAACAAGTTTTCTTGCAGTTGAACTATCATCAAGTGCTAAAGCCATACCTTCGATTTTTTGAATTTTATCATCGTCAATATCAGTTTGCGGGGTATAAATTCCAAGTTCTTGCACTATACTTTCTAAATCTAGGATAAGTAAGACCTCATCTCCTTCGATCTTAGTTACACCAGTAATTTTACCCTTATCTAAACTACCCGCACTTGTTGCAAAAGTAGCTGGCTCAATATTTTTCCAATTAATTCTACGAATTCTTTTCGCCTCATGGACAATAAAACCGATTAAAACATTACTAAATTCAGTAATGATAACTCTAGGTTTTATATTTGTCATTTCTGGTTCTTGAATTTGCATCCATTTTGCTAGGTTGATTACAGGAATCACCACGCCACGAAGATCAAAAATACCTTCTACATATTCAGGTACTCCTGGAATTTCAGTCAAAAAAGGAATTTTAATGATTTCTCTAACCTTAGAAACATTTACACCATAAATTCCCTCATAGACTTTATCGTGGCCTTGCTTAAAGATGCGAAAATCAACAAGTTCCATTTCATTTGAACCTGTTTTAACGACATTCTCATCAAACATTATGCCTCCTTAAGTTCTATTTTGTGAAATCTGATTTCTGGCTCATATTTTACTATAAAAAAACTTTCCTTGTATGCAAAAGTAGCTAAATTTAGATATTTTATATCTTCATTTTTTAAAAATACATCTTGATGATAATGACCTTCTATTACAAAGCCTATATTATAGTGCTTTAAACGCTCTTTTACTAAAGCAGAAAAATGGGGAATTTTTCTAATAAGTTGTTTTTTGTTTTGATTTTTTAGAATTTTTTGAGTAATTCTTTCTTTACTAATAACATTTAAAAAATTTAAAAAAAGTAGCAAATAATGATTTCTCAAACTCTTTAAGCAAAACTGCAAAAAAGGTTTTAAAAAAATATCCCCATGGGCTAATTTTACTAAGGTTTTATCTTGAAATTCGCAAAGCAAGGGTTGTTGTTTTATACTAAAAACTTTCACTTTTTTAAAAAATTTAGCTAAATTAAAATCATGATTGCCTTCTAAATAAATGATTTCAATTTCATACGCAAGTTCTTCAAGTAAGTCTATATAAGCTTTTGCAAAATCATGCGTGGCCTTTACTTCATAAATTAAAAGATCAAATATATCACCCATTAAAAAAAGCTGTGGAGTTTGAATTTTTTTATTTTTTAAGGCTTGCAAAAACTCCCAAAAACCACGCCTATTTTTATTTTCATGCGCATCGGCAATAAAAATAGCATTTTCTTTTATACAAATCAATATCTTGCTTTCTCGTATTTTAACACTTTATCATAATCCACTTCGCCATTAAAAATTCTAATTCTATTAGAATTAAATTCATCACTTAACACATCTCTAGCGGGATCATAATCCTCGACTTTAATACCACCAATGGTTACCATCGTATGAATCAAATCATCTATCATAAATGGTCTATTTTTAGCCTTTATTATTCTATCTACTAATTCAGGGTTATTTTGTTTGAATTTATCACTAACTATAAAAAAGAACGGAATTTCAGCAGTGAATCTTGAAGTTACAAAATGTTCCGCTCTATCTCTATATTCATAGACACTTTCTCCATGATCACTAATATAAACAATAATCGCCTCTTTGTCTTTGAAAAAACTAAACACTTCGTTGACAAAATAATCATTATAGAGTACTGCATTTGCATAGTTAGCAATATTTACTTTAAATTTCTCATCTAAATTTCTTTTTATGTCTTTACTTGTAAATTTAGCAAACTGTTTCTCATATCTTCTGTCATACTTAAAATGTGTACCCATTAGCTGAACTACAAAAAAATCATAAATATTACTAGCATTTTTTATATATGGCAACATTGCACCATCTGGTTGTTTTGTAAAAATTTTATCATCTGTGGTAAATTCATCCAAATATATAGTTTTATTAGCTCTGCTAGCAACAGCTCGAGTTATACTAGTATGACCTGATAATGGTTCGTGGTTAGATATAAACATACTCTTATATCCCGCTAAATTATACAAATCCACTATATTTATTCTATCGTACCAATTTTTCTCATTTTCTATATTTGAGAAATTCATAACCCTTCTTAATGAAGCTTGAGTGCTTGCAAAAGGCGATATCGTGTCGCTAAATTTAATCAAGTTTCCATTTTTTTCTAAAATATCTAAATTTGGTGTAGTTTTTAAATCATAACCATATAAACTCATATAATTTCTTTGAGTACTTTCACCTACAATAAAAACCACATAAGGGATTCTTTTTTTAGATATAGAAGCTATGCTATTTTTATAATCATTTGCGATTTTCTCATAGTTTTTTAAATAAAAATTATAATCAGCCCAAATGCCATTTTCGCCATAATATCTTAAAAATTGTTCTGGAATATCAATAAAAAATGAAAAATTAATCTTATCAATCGAATTAATTCCTTGTTTTTTCATAAAATATCTATTAGCACAATCTAAAAACAAACCAACAATTATTAAAATATATATTATTTGAAATACTTTAATAGTGTTATCTTTTACATATTGTTTCAATTTTATTTTTTTACAAAAATATAAAAATATACCCATCAAGACAATAAAAGTGAGACATAAAATAAAATATTTTTTGTCAATATAGGTTTCTATAAATTCTAATGTTTCTTTTGGAGATATTTGTAAAAAAACATCTATAAACATAGGGTTAAATTTAGCAGAATAATTTACCAACAAATAGGTTTGCAATATAAAAGCAATGACAGCATAAACTGCTAAAAAATATACAATATATCTAGCTCTTTCTTTAAAAAAAAGAAAAAATATATGAATGATAAAAATTTCTAGTATAAACACTATAAATACATTTTTTATAGCCTTAAATAATATCCATTCATAAATTTCCCTTTCAAAGGTTAAATAACTCCACCACAATGAAATACTTACATCTAAAATAAAAATTAAAGATATATATGGAAAATATTTAATAATAAAATCAAAGTATCTTTCTCTTTGCATTAAAATTCCAAAGCTTTGTATTCTATAGAAATGATTTCAAATTCACTCTCGCCTTTTGGCAAACGCACTTTAAAATCATCCCCTTCTTTTTTACCAAGCATTGCTTTAGCAATAGGTGAGCTAATGGAAATATAGCCTTTTTCTAAATTTCCTTCATTTACCCCTACCAAAGTATAAGTGCTTTGTTTTTCACTTTCTAAATCCTCTACAACAACAGTTGAGCCAAATTTCACACTATCATGCTCATAAGAAGATGGATCGATGATTTGTGCTCTTGAGATCAAATCTCCAAGTTCAGCAATCTTTCCTTCTATAAAAGCTTGTTTTTCTCTAGCCGCGTGATATTCTGCATTTTCTTTTAAATCTCCATGACTTCTTGCTATGTCTATTTCTTCTACTACTTTTGGGCGTTCAACTTTCTTTAAATGTTCTAATTCTTTTTCTAATTTCTCATAGCCATATTTACTCATAGGTTCTTTTTGCATGATTTATCCTTATTTGATTTCATAAAGTATTTTAGCTAAATTTTTTGCACTTGCAAATTGCAAATATTCTTTTAAAAAATCTACTTTATCAAAAAATGCCTTATAATCGTATTTAAGATAAGCTTGATATAAATTTTCCACATTCACTTGCTCTTGTAAAAATTCAGGATTAAGCTCGCTTTTTCCTGCAAAATCCAAAAAGATATTTGCAAGGCCTATATGTTTGAGTTTTACAAAACATCTTGCGATAAATACATCAATAGCTTTAGCTTTATAAGCAAGCACAAAAGGCGTGCCAACCAAAGCTGCTTCAAGTGTAGCTGTGCCACTACAAATAAAAGCAAAATCAGCATTTTTTAGCACCTTTGGGGTGTTAGTTTGAATTTCAAAATTACTCATTTCTCCGTAAATTTCTAATCTTTTTAAATTAAACTCGGGTACGCAAAGGATTTTTTTACCTTTAAATTTAGTGCTTAACTCTCTAAAAATAGGCATCAAACGCTTTATTTCACTTTTTCTTGAGCCCGGTAAGAAAGCGATGATTTTTTCATCATCTTTTTTTGAAAATATAGAATTTATATCTTCTTGATTTTTAAACTCTTTTATCTCATCTAAAAGCGGATGTCCCACATAAGTGCTTTTACTAAAAAACTCACTATCAAAAGGTAAAATAGAAGCTAGCACATCAAAATGACTTTCTATGATAGGAATGCGTCCTTTTTTCCATGCCCAAACTTGAGGTAAAATATAATAAATTCTTTTTACTTTGGAATTTGCTTTTTTTAAAGCCTTTGCAAAAGGTAAGTTAAAGGCAGGAGAATCTATACATAAAATCGCATCAATTTTTTGAGCAAAACTTAAACTCACTAGCTCTTTTATGGCTCTTTTGGCTTTTAAAATGAGTGGCAAAACCTCTATAAAACCCATAGCACTAAACTCATGTGAGCTATAAAGTGGCTTCGAATTTAAACTAAATTCTTCACATAAATTCTCATCATAAATTCCCACTAAATCAAATTCTTTATACTCATTTTCATAAGCTTTTAAAACTTCTTTTAAATGTAAATTTGCTGAAGGCTCTAAGGCGCAAACTAAAAAGGTTTTCATTTGAAAATATCCTCTATTGTAGATTTAACAAAGTCTTTTAATTCGTCTGAAAAAGTATAATTTTTATTATAAAAAAACAAATTAACTTTTATACTTTTATCTTCATAACTTAAATTTTTATTTTCAAATATTGCTTTAAAGCCTTTTAATTTAAATCTAGGATTATCTTCTATTTTTAAGCCTTTTGGATCTATAAAATATATAAAAAAATCTCCACTTTGTTTATTTTTTAACCAAAATATAAAATCAGGATAAAATTTTCTTTCTTTTTGTTGTTCTTCATCAAAATAAGGGATATAAATTTCATCTTGATTTTCTACCAATTTAGAAAAATACCATTCATATTGTTCAAAAAAAGACAAATTTAAATTACTTTCTAAATCTTCTAAAAATTCTTTTTCACTTTTATTAGAAATGGCAAAATTAATCTTATTTTCTTTATCATTTTTATTGTAAATGATTAAAGGGCTATAATAATGCTTGCTAAGTTTTGCACTAATTATATAGTTTTGCACCTCCTTGCTTTTTTGACTTTCTTTTATACCTTGCATTAGCTCATCTAAATTTATTTTTTTATTTTCAAAGTCTGCTTTTAATTCATCTTCACTTTTTGCGTTTAAAACATCTTTTATAGTCTTATTAATTTTTTGAACGGTTTCAAAATCTAACTTTGCTTGTATATTTTTATAGTGCGTTATTTCTTCTTCTAGCTTTACAAATTTATCCAAAACTTTGGCATTAGAATTTAACACACTATTGATTGTTATTAATGTTGTTTTTTCATTAAACTCTACCCTATCTCCTGATAATTGTATTTTACTTTCTTTGCCATCGCTAAATTTATAAAATTCTTCTAATGTGGAATATTTAAAATTTTTATACAAACACTGCTCTAAAATCAAAACATCTTCATCATAAGAATTTATAAATTCTTTTAAGGATTTTGCTTCTTTTTCTGAAATTCTATAGATACTATTTAGTTTATTTTCATTTTTATATTTTGGCACAGGTAAATTAAACGACAATTTTGAATTAATATCTTTAAATCCTTTTAAATGTCTACTTTCCATAAATTCACATTCTATACCCTCTATGATAGCTTTTATGGCTTCATTATCACTTGCCATTACAAAAAGAGTTTCTAAACCGCATGCTAAATTTATACATCGCTCATCGATTTTAAACATCTCTTTTAAAGCATTTAATCTCTTTCTTATATTTAAAAAAGGTTCTATTCTGACACCTCTTCCTATAGTTTGCAAAACATATTTTTTAGCATTAATGCTTCCTATGTTGATAAAAGAAATTAAATTTACACGATTGCTATCCCAACCTTCTGAAAAAACCTTACTTCCTAACATTATATTGATAGAAGATTGTGAGCTATTGATGTTTTCAAAATGACTTTGTGATATATCACTTATGCTTTCTACCCCAAGCTCAAGTAAAAAATCTTTTTCCCATTCTTTTGCATTTGAAATATTTAAAAGCATGAAAGGTTTGTTTGAATTTTTACTCTTAAAAGCTAATTCTTTGTCATTCCCTTTAATGCTATAACATTCTAAATTTGCGTTTGCGTTTGCATAAAAAATATTTTCTCTAAGTTCATCATTATTTGCATTTTTTATATATTTTAAAAAATCATCGCTTAGGGTATTTATACCAAAATATAAATTTTGATTTTGAAGTTTTTCATAAAGCTCTAAAGCTATATTGCCTATATCTACTTTATTTTTTAATACATTATACACTGCCTTAAAATACGCTTTTATACCCGCATCTTGAGTATTTACTTTATCAGAAACTGCTATGATTAAAGGATTATGATATTTAAAGCCTGATCTTTTTAAAAACAATTCTTCTTTTGATTTTACAATCGCATTGAATATTATAAAACTTTCTAAAATCGTTTTAATTTTTGCTTCTTCGTTATTTTCACTTTTAAAATCTAAATTCTCATTTAAAACTGCTATATTTTTACCATATCCTTCTTGATTGAATTTTTGAAGATTATAATTATAAGCACAAGTTATAAAGTCTATTTCATCTTCAAAGGTAGCAGAAAAATTAAAAACAAATCCTTTTGGAAATTCACCTTCTTTGATAAAACCTCTAGCAAGCTCATGATAATAGTTTTTTCTTAGTGATGTTTTACTATCGCCTCTATGAGCTTCATCTAACAATATATACCAACCATCTTTATTAAGATAATTTTTATAGTTTAATCTTTTTGCTTTTTTATCTTTGCCTACATTTTCTTCACTCTCAAGTAAATCACTTCTTGCAAAATACACCACCGCTTCATTTAACAAACTAGCTTCTTTTTCTATGCTTTCAAAATCTTTTAAATCTTTTATTTTGATAAAATTGCTGTGATGATTGTTGTATTTAGCTATATTTGCTTTGAATTGATTTAAAATCTTATCATTTGGTGCTAAAAGCATGATAGGCTTTTTAGGTAATTGATTATTTTTAATGAATTCATGTATCAAAGCTATAAGTTTAATCATAACTATAGTTTTACCACTTCCCGTAGCCATCCAAAATGAAGCTCTTGCGATATGTTCTTTTTGTAATTTTAAATTCTCGCTTTCATCTTGATAAAATTCTAAAAGCTTTCTACGTTCTTGATTGTATTCATGTGAATTTAATTCATCTTTCATATAAAAAGAAAGTATAGCTAAAGCATTTTTAACACTTTCTTGCTGATAAAATTGTAAATTTATAGCTTGAGAAAAATTACTAAAATCATAACTTTCATCAAGCTTTTGCACTAGTGATTTATCATGGATAAATTTATTTAACAATAAATGTGTTCTTGTGTTTTGTTTTGCTTTAGCCATTATTTTCCTTTAAAGCTTTAATTGTTTTTATCATTTTCAGTATGTAAGAATTTTTTACATACTGAAAATTCTTGCAACCGCTTATCTTGCAAGTGATATAAAGGATGATGTTATTTTGCACTTTCATTCACCATGTTTACCAAAATCAAATCCAAAGAGTTTGTGTTTTTCACTAAGCTTAACACAAACATGCTCTTCCAAATTAAAATTATTTTCAATTGCATATTTATTTGCTTCGTTAAATTTTGTATCATGTATGGAACAAATATATTGATCTAAATTATCGTTTACATATTTTAAAGCTATAGCAATCTGCCTTTCATCTATAGAATCAAACAAAAGATTATCATGACCCACAAATCCAATCAATTTTGGATTCAACTTATAAATTAACATATCATAAATAAATACTTTCATATTGTTAACACCATTGCTTTTATCTGCATCTATCCTTGCATTAATATCATACAAACGCTCTGTTTTAAAACTATTATTAATTTTAATATCTAAATATCCTTTATTATTTGTATAAAAATTAGATGAAATTTCTCTAAATAAAAGTCCTAGTTTATTTATCTGAATATCAATTTCATTTTCAAAATTTAAAAGCTCTCTCTTAAAAATATCTATTTCCAACTTGATGTCCGCTTGCTTTTGTTTTAAATCAACTACCAACTTTTTAATTCTTTGAGTTTTTTCTAGTTGCTCTATAATTTTTTCCTTTTCTTTTAATAAAGATTGATATTCATTTAAAGCACCTTTGTTTTCCAATTCTTTATAAAGAATAGATCTTTCATCGTCCATTTTTTTAATATCTTCCGCTAAAATACTAATTTCAATTTGCAAAGCCTTTTTATCTCGTTCAGCTTTTGCTCTCCTATTATAAAAAAGCTCATCGTGAAATTTTTTAACAGCTTCAATATGCTCTATGGTTGATTTTTCAAAGAAAAACTGAACCTCTCTATAAACATTACTAATTCTATCAATATCAATATCAAACTGCTTATTTAAATCAATAATTTTTTGTTTATTTTTTAATTGCCTTTCTTTAAATAGTTTTTCGTTTCGCATTTGTTCAATGGTATAAGTAATGTCATTGAGTTTTTTCTCTAGATCATAATAATTTTCTGCAATCTTAAAATTTGACAAGTTGCTAGTTAACTCTTTAAGTCTCTCTTGTAACTCCAATTCATTTTCTTTATTATTCTCTTGTTCATATTCATTTAATTGCTGAATAATCTTATTATTTTCCTCTTGCTTTATCTTCAATTTGGATTTCTGATTTAAATAATCCAAATTTAACTTTAATAAAAAAGCATTTACATAATTATTTTGAAAAACTTTTTCTTTTTCTATTTGTTCTATAGGGTTTTTAAAAGATTGTATTCTGAAAAACCTTGAAAATATATTCCTAAAACTCAAAATAGAATCACTACTTGGTATTATATTTTGCAAATTTAATTTATAAAGTATTTCTGTATACTCTTTCAGGCTAATTTCTTTTTCATCAAAAAAAATCTTATCATAACTTCTTTCTACAAAATGTATTTTTTCATTTTGCGAAAACGATAAATTTAAAACTATATCTTTTTGCTGTAAAATATTTTTTATTTCGTCAACATTTTTATCTTTACCAAATAAAAAATCTATACATCGCAATGAAAGACTTTTCCCGACACCATTGCTTGTTTCTTTATTATTTTTTGTTTTCTCTCCAACTATAATATTCAAACCATCTTTAAAGTCAATAGGTTGAAATGTACTACAATTGCTACTAAGTCTTAAAAGTTTCATATAATAATCTCCAAAATATCTTCTTTGATTATTCTTAATTTTTTAATCATATATAAAAAATCTATTGCATACATAAAGGTTTCAAAACTAATTTTTTTAGGATAAATACGACTAAACTCACTATATAAATCATCTATAGCTTTTTTTTCTTGCAAAAGAATTTCTAAAATATATCCCCCAATTACAAATAAAGAATCTTCTATTTTAGTTAATTTATTTCCCATTACATTCATATTTATCTCCTATGTCACAAATATCAAAGAAATAAGCAATTACAATCCATAAAGCCAACCTAGAATTTTGATCAATTTTACAATTATTATCGCAAAAATAGTCGATAGTTTTTTTCAAAGATTCTTCTGCATCATATTTCTCTCTAAAAAACATAAATTTTTCCTTTATAATTCTTCCAGTTTCTTCAAAATTATCGATTTTATTTTTATATTCTTCGATAATTTCATGTGATTTTCCTATACAAGTACCAAATAATTTTATAAAATCAGCATTTTTTATATTAATTTTTATTTTTTCTTGCACATTTGTATTAAATTTTTCCAATGCAAAATTCATATACGCATCATTAGCATCAAATTTCCGTAACTTAGTATTTTGTACTATAAAATCAACTGCTTTAAACAATGCATCTAAATTATTAAAATTAACAACATCATACTCATAATACAAAAGATTATAAACCTTATGCTTATCAGTATTAGAGATGTTCAAAACTTGATTCAAAAGCATTTTTGTATCTATTAGTTTTATTTCTATTTGCTGATTTTGTGCATTTAACTTATCAATAGCTTGCGATATTTCTGGAAAAATACCTTTAAAATCATCATTGACAACAAAATGCCATTCTTTAAAATTCCAATTAGAATTTTTAGCTCTTTCAAAATTAGTTTGGATTTTTGCAATCGTAGTTTTGGCATTAATATTTTCTGGTGCATAGCATTGTAAAACCAACTCACCAGGAACATATCCATCATTGCCACCATCTCCTTTTTGCCCCTGCGGTTTAATATCTTGAATATATGGATATCTCATTCTATAAATTTCAATAACAAATTTTTCAAATTCGGTAGTTTTTTATAATGTACTGCTAATTTAAATCTATTTTCTATATCTAAATTAGTCATATTGCTACTTCTCCCACCAAATTAGATTTTTTAGTTTTGGATATTTAATTAAGTCTATATTTTCTAAATTTACAATCTCATCGTTTTCAAATTTACAAGATTTTATGCCATTTTCATCTATAAAAATATTTTTGATTTGAAGTCCTAAAAGATTTGACATCGTTAAAAATATATCAAATTCTTTATCATAAGCTTTCATATCAAGGCATATATTCTCGCCTTTTTTAAGTGCTTTTATAAGTTTGCGTGATTTTCTATAATCTATAAGTGAGTTTTTATCAAGCTCATACTCACAATTTTCTAAACTTTCTTCATAGCTTTCAAGTTCATAGTATCTAAAAGCACCACCACCTTTAAATTCTACTTCTTTGCTTATACCACAAACAAAACCATTTAAAATTTTTTTCATTCTTGGGATAATGACTTTGTAAAAATGCTCTCCCATTTCCACTCCAAGCCATTTGCGTTTTAGTTTATGTGCAGTAGCTATTGTAGTGCCACTCCCTAAATGATAATCAAAAACTATGGAATTTTCATTACTACTTGCTTTTATTATTCTTTGAAGTAAAGCTTCAGGTTTTTGAGTTTGAAAATCAAGTCTTTGAGTATCAGTTGAAGCTAAAATAGGAATATCAAATACATCATTTGCTTTCTTACCCTCACTATTAAAATATGTTTTACCGTAATAAACCTCACCACTAGTTTTTACTCTTTTAATTAAAGCAAATTTGCCGTTTTCATCTTCTTTATTATATCTTGACATATCACTATCTTTATAAATATCTCTTGGCTGATTCCAAATCTTTAATATATTTGAATAAAAAAATATTATATCGTGTGAAATTTGATACTTATTTTTAGATTCCGTTCCTCTAAAACCTTTATCCCACACAATTTCATTTACAAAATTCTCTTCCCCAAAAACTTCATTTAAAAGTTCTCTACCACGATAATTTGCATTGTAATCCAAATGTAAATAAAAACTTCCTTTATCGCTTAAAAATTCTTTTGCCAATTCCAAGCGATTATGCATCAAAGAAAGCCAAGTGCTATCTTGAAATTTATCTTTGTAATCAAAGTCACTTCCTGTGTTAAATGGTGGATCTATGTAAATTAAATCTATTTTGCCTTGGTATTTTGGCATTAGAGAATTAAGTGCTTGAAAATTATCTGCTTTTACAAGCTCTCCGTTTAAAATTTCATCTAAATTTTCAAAACTTTGCAAAAGTTTATAATAATTTTCCTCGCTTAAATACTTTGTATCGAGCGGTAAGAATTTGTATTTTTCATCGTTTATAAACTTTATATCAAACTCATCATTTATGAAATTTAATTCTTTCCATTCTGCGATTTGCTCATTAAAATTTACATCTTTATATATGGAGTTTAAAATTTCATCAGCGTTGTTTGAGTGTGATTTAATAGTATCTAAGCTAAATACATAGTGAGCATTTTTAGCAAATTTTGGCTTTAACCATATAGCTTTTAACTCGTTTTCAAAGTCAGCTATCAAGTCGATAATAGCAAAAGCAATTTGTTTTAAAGTGTTGATCTCATCTATCTTTTCTTTAGTCCAATCAGTAATGCTATCATTCACATAAGAAAACAACCACAAATCAAATTGTTCTTTTAGAAATTCTTTCGCATTTTTATGGATAAAAAAATCTACTTCATTTTGTTTTTTATAAGTTTTAAAAAGCTTTTTTAGCTCTTCTTCTTTTATGTTTATTTGTGCATTTTTTAAAGTCTTTAAAAAAACATCGCTAAATTCACTTGAGTTTTGTTTAAATACATTTGCGCCATCATTATTTTTAGAATTTATCACTTTTATATTTATATTATCATCTTGTATATTTTGCAAATAAAAATTGATTTTACTTTTATTATTATCAGCATTTTGCTCATACTCATCGGTAAGAAAATTTAAAGTATATTTTTTATCTTCACTTTGCAAGCTTAAAGGATTGTAAATAGTATCTGATTTTACATAGTATAAATTTTGTGTTTTATAAAAAAGACTTGTGTCTTTTGAGTTTGAATATACCCTTGCATAGATATTTTTATACATAGGTGTATCGTAAAAAAACGGCGTTCCTGTTTCGTTTAAATAAGTGCTAAAAAAATTATAAAGTTTATTATAAGTATCTGTATAAAGATTTTGTGTGTCTAAATAGTCTTTGATTTTTTGAAAATATTTTTCTTTTATAACGAGTAAATTTGTAAAACCATTTTTAGCTTGATTTTGCGAGTTTTTGATTTTCGCACCTAAATAACAATCTTCTAATTTTGAATAAAATGCTTTTTTATAATCCATACTTTACCTTTAAATTTGTAAGTTAAAATAATATCTTTTTTTGACTTAAAAAAATGAATAGATATTGCGTAGAAAAGTAAAATTTACTTGCTAAAATAGCAAGTAAATTTAATAAATCGGAGTTGCTTCAACAATAGCAGGAGCAAAGAAAAATAACTCTTTTAACTCTATCGGCACAGAAGGATTTACAGTGCAATCATCTAAGCCAAAACGATTTTCTATAGGTACGCGCGCTTCATAAAAGGTACTCATGCATTTTACCCCGCCATGAGTTAAAGATCTAATTTGTACAGCTGAACTTGTAGTAGGCATGATAGAAAAAACCGTTTGCATTTGCCCATCTTGTAAATCTTGCTTGCAAGATTTCACTCCAAAAGATTTTTCACTTAAGACAGCTAAACACACATCAGCACCTCTAGGGTTTATAAACTGCACATAGCCAAAAGGGCGTTGCACGGCATATCTATCTTTTTGTTTTAACGCATCGCTAAGAATTATCTCTTTTAAAAACCAATTTTGCTCTTCTAGTTTTTCAGAGCTATATCTAAAAGGACTAAGTGAAATTCCTGTTTCTAAAGATCTTATCGCGAACATAGGTGTAAAATCTTCTAAATCATCAAATAAAACTTCAGCTTTTAAAAAACTTAAAATAAAGCAAAATAAAATACAAATTTTTCTCATCATCTTCTCCTAAGGTCTTCTAAAATTTACAGGAAAATGATCCGAAGCTAAAAAAGTCCTAAGTCCTGCTACAGCTAAGATTGCAAGAATTCTAGGCGGACTATATAAAGATGTAGTGCTTGAATTTCCCGTAATCGCATAATCAATTGTATTGCCACCTGTTTGTGTAAAAGAAGGAGGTGCGACTATATTAATGCGAGATCTTAAATCCGGATCAATTAAATTTACAATAGTCCCAGGAGGTCTGTTGAAATCCCCTAAAATCATCCAATTAACCTGTGGCATATTCCTAAAGTGCATATCCACAGCACTTATAATAGCCCCTGCATCATTACCACCTCTTGATAAAGCGTGTATGCTAAAAAACGCATCATTTCCTATACGAATTCCTATAATAGGCCTTGAAGCAACGGTTGGAGGTGGTAAAACTATTACCTCATCAGCTTGCATTCTACTCACAATAGCCATATTTACACGATTTGCCCCAACATCAACTCTTGAGTAGTATATATAAACTGAATTTGGACGACTTGATGAGCCCAAATTCCACTCATACTCATGAATAGGAATGCCAACTCCCACGGGTTGAACTTGTCTTGGCGTCATTATAGCAGTGCTTGGTAAAACTCCTGCTTCTTGAACAGCCAAAATATCCATAGGATTAGCACCGGTTACAAGCTGTCTTATACTAATATTCCACTTACTTTCAGTAGAAGCTGATGCACCTTGTAAATTCCAAGTACCACTATTATAATTTTCCAAAGCAGCAAATAATAAATTAAAACTAAAAATCAAAAATACTATCTTTTTCATCATCACTCTCCCGTATAAGCATAAGGCGATCTTGTTTGAAAAGCAGGCGCACTAATGCTCCATTGTCTATCTAAATTTTTTTCTTTTGATTTCAAACAAGGTGTCAAATAAATACTATAATAGTCAAAATAAAATTCCTCCATTACATTTCCAACTGTCGTTTGTATACATTGTTGTGTTGCAAAATTTTGAATTTGATAAGCACCATTGCTCATAGGATATAATCTCCAAAATTGTGCAAAATTTGTCTGATCGCAAGGATAATGTACTATACCATTACCATAAGCATTTAAGCAAGTTAAAGTTTTTGCATTTTTAATCATCACAGTATTATTTGGAAATTCAATGAGTTGCCACACTCTTGCATCACCAAAAGATTTACTATCAAATAAATTATACCCCCATATCCAATTGCCTGGATTTAAAGCCCAAACCGTTAATGCAGCTCCATTTGGGTTCATAATAGTTACAAAATCGCTTACAAATCCTATATTTTCATACAAAGCATTTGAAGTAAATCCATTGCTTGATGTAAGCCTTGGTAATGGTCCTTTTACAGCATTATCTCCTTTAAAAGTATTGACTTTCATAAGAGGTGGCTCAAGCGGTATAGCTGGGATTTTCTTACCTTCCACTAAAGTTGGTGTTTTTTGTTTAGCCGGTGGAGTTGGATTTTTACCTATTTTCAAAGGATCTCCATCGCTAAATTCTCCAAAAGAACGCCCTAAAGGATTGATTTCTTTAGAAGAACATCCAACAAAAAAAGTTATAAATACGCTCAATATCATCATAAATCTAAGTTTTTGCATATTCTCTCCTTAAAAAATATAAATTTAAATATATTATCATAATTTTAAATAAATTTTGATAGAAAATATCATTTAATAAAATCTTCTTAGATTGATCAAATATTTTAAAAATGAATTGTTATAATTTTATTAATTTTAATCTAAAAAGGAAAAATTATGGATATTGTACAAAGATTTATAAATTACACTAAGATTAATACCACTACAAGTAGAGAAAATGGCGCCAAAGGCATTATGCCATCAAGTCCTAATCAAATGGAGCTTGCAAAATTACTTGAAAAAGAATTACAAGAACTAGGTTTAAAAGATATCAAAAGAAGAGAAAACACCATCACCACAGCTCTTTTACCAGCAAACACTCCAAATGCTCCTAAAATAGCCTTTTTTGCGCATTTAGATACAAGTATGGAACAAACTAATGACACCAAAGCACAAATCACTAAGTATCAAGGTGGGGATATATGCTTAAATAAAAACTTAGATCTTTATTTGAAAGAAAGTGAATTTAAAGAGCTTAAAAACTACATAGGAGATGATATTATCCACACTGATGGCACAAGCTTGCTTGGAGCTGATGATAAAGCAGCTATTGCAGCTATTATGGATATGCTTGAATTTTTTGTTAAAAATCCTGATATTAAGCATGGTGATATTTATGCTTGCTTTTTACCTGATGAAGAACAAGGTTTAAGAGGGGCAAAAGCTTTTGATATAAAAGAAATTAATGCTGACTTTGGATATTGTTTAGATTGTTGTGAGATAGGAGAGTTTATTTATGAAAATTGGAATGCAGGAGATTGTGAAGTAGAATTTATAGGAAAATCTGCTCATCCTATGAGTGCTAAAGGAAAATTAGTTAATTCTTTACTTTTAGCACATAAATTTATCTCTATGCTTCCAAATGGAGAAGCACCTGAATACACAGAAAATAAAGAAGGATATTTTTGGGTTAAAGAACTCAAGGGAAATAGCGCTAAAACTATTTTAAAAATAGATATTAGAGAATTTGATGATGAAAAATACAAACAAAGAATGCAATTTTTACAAGATTTAAACGATAGTTTTAAAAAGCTATATGGAGAAGAAAGAATTAACATTAAGCTTAACGATCGTTATAAAAATGTCTTTAATAGTCTAAAAACAACCAAATCTTTGCCTATTAAACTTGCTTTACAAGCTTATGAAAATTTAAATATCAAAACTAAAATCATTCCTATGCGTGGAGGATACGATGGAGCGGTGCTTTCGGAAAAAGGCCTGCCTTGTCCAAATATCTTTACTGGAGCACATAATTTTCACTCTATTTATGAGTATTTACCTGTTAAATCTTTAAAAGCGGCAAGCAAAGTTATACAAGAAATCATCATCCTAGCCGCAAAATAAATTTAAGCCTTTTAAGGCTTAAATTTATAATAACACAAAAGCAATTACAACCACCGAAACAACACAACCTAAAGCAGTTCTTTTAACAATTTCTAAAGGACTAACCCCGGCTATAGCTGAAACGATAATACAAGCTCCTAAAATAGGCGAAAGGTATCTTCCAAGCACTGCTGACATTGCCACTGCAGTACCAAGTTTAACTTGATCAAAACCAAGATCTTGAGCATGAATAGTTACAGCCTTGTTAAATGCCATAGCAGCAGCATCACCGCTACCTGTAATCATAGCCATTAAAAATGGTATAAAAGTTCCACCAAAACGCACATAATGCTGTTCATTTTTAAGCCATTCTATG
Organism: Campylobacter sp. IFREMER_LSEM_CL1097; assembly: GCF_025772225.1. Taxonomy (NCBI): domain Bacteria; kingdom Pseudomonadati; phylum Campylobacterota; class Epsilonproteobacteria; order Campylobacterales; family Campylobacteraceae; genus Campylobacter; species Campylobacter sp. IFREMER_LSEM_CL1097. The sequence goes on from NZ_JAKMRT010000002.1 coordinate 57,963, forward strand.
ATAATATCAATTACACCGCATGCTTTTAAACCCGCAACAAAAACACTAGCAGCTATGATAATCCCTATAATCTCTGCATAAGATTTTCCCATGCCATTGAAAAACTCTTTAAAAATATTATCAGGCTTACTCACAGTTACCACCAAAGCTATAATCGCCCCTAAAAGCATGGCTTCAGCAACTCCAACTTGTTTTGTCCATGTTAAAAACTCATAATCATTTAAAGGACTTGCGCCTATGATTAGTACAATCAAAGGCACTAAAGGCATAAGCGCATAAAATACATTTACTTTTTCAATATTATCTTCAGTCTTGTTTTGATTAGCCACTTCAAAAACTTGCCCTTTTTGATAATCTTTAAAAATCACTGCCATAATCATCAAAGAAATCATCACTATCACTCCTGCTGTTAATGCATTTGGAGTTTGAGTTAAAACAATTTCTTGTATATTTTTCCCTGAAATTTCAGAAATCAAAGCCGTATGAGAAACACCTGGACTTAAAATTCCTCCTATAGTTCCACAAAGCACTGTTGCTGCTGCCATGGCAGGTTTTATACCCGAAGCCATTAAAAGCGGTATTAAAGTCGCACCAACTGCAGCTGAACATCCTGCCGCTGAAGGTATAGCTATAGCGATAAAAAAAGTCACCATAAAAGCAAGCGGGATTAAGAAAAACCCTACATTTTTCAAAGGTGTTGTAAGTAATTTAACCAAATGTTTATCGCATTTAGTCACTTTCATCACAAAAGCAAAGCCCATGCTTGCACAAATTGCCTTAATCAAAGCAGGTTGCACCATAGCATGTGTAAAAGCACTCAAAGCTTCAATGGGCTTAAGTGAAATCAAACATAAAATAAAACCAACACTAATTAAAGCTGTTTTTGTTTCTACTTTTTTAATAAGCAAATAAACCACAGCCACAATACCAAAAATCGCAGCTAAAAGATAAAAAGTTTGCATTTTTCTCCTTTAGATTTTAGTTATTTGATTGACTTTTAAATATTCTACATTAAATGGATAGCTTAGTTTTAACACATCATGATGACCTATGATTTTTAAGCTATCATCTTGCACTTTTAGTGCAGAACCCTCCGGTATAGCATAAACAATGTCTTTTGGATTAGTTAATAAAAACTCTTCCAAACGCTCCTCTCTACTTTCTCCGTTGTGTCCAGGAATTTTCCCGCCAATAAAATGTGGGTTGATTTGATAAGGAAAAACCCCTAAACTATCAAAACTTTTTGGCATAACAATAGGCATATCATTAGTTGTTTTTATGCTAAGACCTGCTATGTTTGAGCCTGCACTCCAACCTATATAACAAGCCCCTTTTTCAATACGCTCTTTTAACACTTCAAGCAAATCATTTTCATATAATTTATGCAAAAGCATAAAACTATTGCCACCACCTACTAAAAAAACCCTTGCATTTAAAATCGCTTCTTTTAAATTTTCAAAATGGTGTAAAGATTTGATATTATCTTTTTTCAAGCCTTCTTTTACTCTAGCTTCATAAGCATCATAAGTCCTTCTAACACCCGCATAAGGTATAAAAAGATTTTCTTCATCTTTCATGGAATTTTCTTTTAAAAAATCATCTATAAATTCTCTAGTATGACTTAAATAAGCACTATCTTTATAGCCAGAAGCACTAAAAAGTAAAAGTTTTGACATCATTCTTTCCTTTAAAAAATTAATCAAAACTGTAATTTTAATATTTAAAAAATGAAAAAACAATTTAGTAATAAAAAAATATTGTATTACTTGTGTTAGAATTTAAAAAAAAGGAAAAAACATGAAAGAAATTTTAATAACAAACGATGATGGCTATGAAAGTGAGGGTTTAAAAAAGCTTATAAAAATGCTAAGAAAGCATTTTAAAGCTAAAATTACCATAGTAGCTCCTGCTAGTGAAAAATCAGCATGCTCACACTCTATAACACTAACTAAGCCTTTAAGATTTCATAAGGTTGGTAAAAGATTTTACAAGCTTGATGATGGCACGCCTGCAGATTGTATTTATCTAGCTTTACATGCTTTATATAAAAAGCGTTTGCCTGATCTTGTCATAAGTGGAATTAACAAAGGTGCTAATGTAGGCGAGGATATAACCTACTCAGGAACTTGCGCAGGTGCTATGGAAGCAGTACTTCATGGAATTCCCGCCATTGCTTTATCGCAATTTTACAAAGATAATCAAAAAGAGCTTGATTATAAACTTGCTTTAAAACTTACTAAAAAAATAGTCAAAAATATCTTTGAAAAAGGCTTTCCTTTAGATAAAAAAGAATTTTTAAATATCAACTTTCCTTCTAGCAAAACAGCCTTTCAAGGCTTAAAAATTTGCAAAGCAGGTAAAAGAATTTATAGCTATAAAGCACACTCAAATACAAATCCAAGAGGTGTAGAATACTACTGGCTAGCTGCTGCTAATCTTGATCATGAAAATGAAAAAGATTCAGACATAGCACTTTTAAAACAAGGCTACGCCACAATAACCCCTATAATGCTTGATCTAACAGCTTATAAACAAATGAAAAATCTCAAAAAATGGATGAAAAATGGATAGATACACGCGTATAAAATGGCTTATTAATGAAGAAAATTTTATCAAAATTCAAAACACTAAAGTTTTAGTTTGTGGGCTTGGTGGAGTTGGTGGAATTTGTGTTGATGCACTTTTTAGAAGTGGCTTTAGTAATCTAACTTTAATTGATGCGGATAAATTTGAAACTACTAATCAAAACCGCCAGCTTCATAGTGAAAATATAGGCGAAGAAAAAGCTAAGGTTTTTGAGCGTATTTACAATGCTAAAGGTATAGTCAGTAAAATCGATGATGAGTTTTTGAAAAGTTTTAATTTGAGTGAATTTGATCTTATCATCGATGCGATTGATGATATACCTGCTAAGGTTGCTTTGGCTAATTTACTTGATTTGAAAAAGCAAATTTTTATCTCATCAACCGGTGGAGCTAGAAAGCTTGATCCAACGCGTATTAAAACGACAAGCATATTTAAAACACATGGCGATGCTTTAGCTAAAAAATTCCGCTATGAGCTTAGAAAATCGGGCTTTAAAGGGGATTTTGATGTGGTATTTTCAGATGAAGAAGCCCATTGTAAAGATCTTGGCTCATTTATGGGTGTAACAGCTTCTTTTGGACTTGCTCTAGCTTCTTTGGCTTTAAGGAAAGTGCTTGATAAGAAAGCTTGATATAAAAGACTTAGCTCCTTGTATCAAGCTTTTTAAGCAAAGCGTATCCATTCTTTGTAAAAATGATTATACAAAAGAACAAATTCGTGCTTGGATTAATATAAACCAAAAAGCTTGGGAAGAAAAATTTCAAAATCAACTAGGTTTTATTTATGAAGAAAAAGGCCAAATTGTATCTTTTATAAGTATAAATTTAGAAGAAAAAACACTCGATCTTTGCTTTACTCATGCAAACTATGCTCATCAAGGTTATGGTAAAGCTTTATTAGAATTTGCTCTTAAAAACTACCCTTATAGTGAAATTTATACTTTTGCTAGCCTTAGTGCTAAAAATTTCTTTTTAAAAGCAGGATTTAAAATCATCAAAGAAAACATTGCTATAAGAGATCAACAAGAATTAAAAAATTTTTTCATGAAAAAGAAAATAAAACGATTTTAAAAAAGCAAACAAAATGCATTTTATCTGCTTCTACTTTAAAATTTTTAATGTCTTAATTACACTCAATAAAGGTATTATAAAAGATAATAATAAATTTTTCACTACAAAGATAAAAATTATAAATATCATCAAGCTAAGTAAAAACACAAACTGGAATTTAAAACAATATAGACAAATTGTAGGTTTTATAAAAAGTAACAAAATTTACGCTTTTGTCTTAAATATATAAATGTAAATGATTAAAAAAGCTTTACCTAAGAGAAGAAGTAGTAAAACTATATCTAGATCAATTATAAACAAGGATTTTATATGTTAGCTTTAAGCACTCATCTTTTTTTGGCTATTTCTTTGATATTACTTTCATTTGATAAAGTCAAAATTTCGTATATTTTTTTACTCTTTTCAGTCTTGTTGGGATATGTATTTAAAATTATAGATATAACTTTTATAGTGATTAATGTATTAGTTTTTATAACGGCTATATTGTATCAGTATAAAAAAATTTTCATATTAGAAATAGCATTATTTATCTATGCTTTAGCTTTATTTCTTCATTTTATCCCTGGTGTAAATAACATCAAAGTTTTAGATCAAGTTTATGCAAGCACAAATAGCGCACCTTTTAATCTTTACTTTAGTATTGACAAGCCACTAGGGGTTTTTATACTTTTTATACTTTTTCCTATTTTATTTAAAAACACAAACTACACCAAAGCTTCAGTGCTAAAATGGAGCTTATTGCTTTTATCTCCTATTCTTTTGCTGTGCGTGCCTTGGTATTTGGGTGTTATCAAACTAGAAATAAGCATACCATCATGGATTTTATATTTTTTATTTTCAAATCTTTTGTTAGTTGCTTTAGTAGAAGAAGCTTTTTTTAGAGGTTATCTCCAACAAAGACTTACACAATTTATTCACCCCAATCTTGCTTTATTAATCGCAAGCATAGCTTTTGGATTAGTGCATTATAAAAGCGGTGTTTTGATGATTGTATTTGCTAGTGTTGCAGGCGTGATTTATGGCTTAGCTTATAAACACTCAAAAAGCTTATGGATGAGCGTATTGTTTCACTATGGATTAAATTTAATCCATTTGATATTTTTTACCTATCCATTTTACTTAAAACATTAGCGATTATAGTTTTCTAACTAGAAAAAATAAAGGATGATAAGTCAAGGTATTTTGAAATTCTTTTTCATAGTTTTTTAAAAATGCCTTGCTTATAAAAAATTTATCACTCAAAGCATTTACTCCGCTTAATTTCAAATGCCTAAAAAGTTCCAAAGTATGATCAAATTTTAACTCTTTTAACTCTTCTTTTGTTTTTATGATCTTAAAATTTTTAGAAAGCTTTTGCCTAATTTGCTCTAAAGTTAAATACTCAAGTGATAAATTAGTGCTTTGTTTTATTTGAGTGAAATTTTTTTCTCCAAAAGTAGAAAAAAGCAAAATCCCATTTTTATTTAGCATGCTTGCAAAATTTTCTAAAAGCTCATCTATCTTTAGCCACTGCATACAAGCATTGGAAGCTATAAGATCAAATTTTTTCGTATAAAAATGATGATTTTTAAGTTCATTCATATCAAAAACACCAAATTCATCAAACTTACAAGGATTTTCAAAAGGATAAATATCATTTAAAAAATAATGCTTAAATTTAATACACTCTTGCAAAGCCTTACTAAAAACCCCTACTCCACAGCCAAACTCAAATACCGCTTTAAAATCGCTCAAATCATTCTCACTAAGCATTTTACAAAGCTCTTTAACCATGTCTTTTTGCACTGGTGTATTTGCGCTATAAGTATCTTTTGCTCTTATGAAAGTTTGCAAAGCTCTTCCCAAGTGTGGTATTTAAAAAATGCAAAATGTGGCTCATCGATAAACACTGCCTTTTCTTTGAAAAAATTTAAAACATGTTTTGGTGGAAAGATCTTATCATCTTTACTGATTATGGCTTTATCCCAAGTGAAATTTTCATTTAAGTTTTTAGTGCAAAACTCATATAAACTTAAAAGTTCTTCTTTTAAATACTCATTTTTTTCAAAGTAAAATTCATCACTTAAATTCATTCTTTTTTCAAGCAAATTTGCTTTAAAATCCTCTAAAGCAAATCTTTTTATCGTAAGTTTAAAAATGGCTTTTTTAATCCCAAATTCATCATTTATAGGTAAATTTGTGCCATTTATGGCTATTTTTTTATCAAATTTCATATCTTTTAAAATTTTACTCGCTATGCAAACTCCCATAGAAAAGCCAACAAGAGTGATTTTTTCAAATTTATGAAGATCAAATTCCCAATCAAAACTCGTATAATCATACGCCATTAAAACATTTACATCACTTTTTAAATGCGTAAAATGGCTAAAATGCGAGCAAAATCCTGAAAAAAATAAAATCAACTCAGATGAATTTGCATTTTCATGTAAAAAATGAGTTTTCAAAGTACCTCCAAAACCTTTTCTAAGTCTTTTTTCACTAAACCAGCATGCAAAGAAAAGCGAATTCTAGCTGTATTTTTAGCCACGGTTGGCTCTTTAATAGCAGGTGCAAAAATACCATTTTCTAAAAGCTTTTGTGAAATTTCACTAGCTAGTGCATTTTGCCCTAAAATAAAAGATATCACATAAGCCTCGCCTAAAACTGCACCTTTACTTGCTAAAGCATTTTTAAACCAAGTGCTTAACTCTAAAAGCTCTTTTCTTTGAGCATTAAATTCATGCAAATGCTTAAAAACATGCAAAGTCCAAGCTACATTGATAGGCGCAATGGCAGTTGAGTATATAAAGGCCCTTGCTTTGTTGATAAAAAAATCTTTTTCATCACTTATCATGCAAGCTCCCATGGAAGCTATGGCCTTACCAAAGGTAAAAACTAAAAAATCCACTTCCTTTTCTAAGCCTAAAAATTTCACATAACCCAAACCATCATCTCCAAAACAACCTATGCTATGAGCTTCATCAATATAAATTTTGATATTTTTAAATTCTTTTTTTAAATTTATGAATTCTTTTATAGGCGCAAAATCTCCATCCATACTAAATAGCGCTTCACTTATGATGATAATATTTTCAAATTCTTTATAATGCTTTTGCACTAAGCTTTGTAAATGCTTTATATCATTGTGTTTAAATCTTATAAATTTAGCCCCGCCAAGCCTTAAACCATCAATAATACTTGCATGCACTTGCTTATCTGCTAAAAACAAAGTATTTTTAATGCTTGCTAAAGCTTGCAAACAGCTAACATTTAAGGCATAGCCATTGTTAAAATGCAAGATTTTTCTGCCTAACTTAGCTTCTAAAAAGCTTTCAAATTCATCAAAAATCGCATAATTTCCACTCAAGCTTCTTGAACTTGAACTAGAAAATTTAAATTCTTTTAAATGTGTTAAAAAATCTTGCTTTAATGCTTTTTCATTGCTTAAATTTAAATAATCATTGCTTGCTAAATTTAGCAATTTTTGCTCATTATAAATAACATATTTTTCCTCATGTTTTAATGAGCGTAGAATTCTAAAATTATCTTGTTGTTTTAATGCATTTAAAATTTGTGCAATTTGCATTATTGTTTAAGCCTTGCGTAGTTTTGACAACCCTCATCGCTTTTTAAATCACAAGCCTTGCCAAAATATTCTAAAGCTTTAGAAAGATCCTTTCTAACACCTTTTCCATTTGCATACATAGCTCCAAGATTAGAACAGCCATCTCCACTATTTAAACTACATGCTTTTCTATAAAGCTCCACTGCTTTAAAATTATCCTTTTTTACGCCATACCCATTTGCATACATAGCTCCAAGATTAGAACAACCCAAACCATTATTTAAACCACAAGCTTGCTGAAATAATTCCATTGCCTTAAAATTATCTTTTTTTACTCCAAATCCGTCTATATACATAACTCCAAGATCAGAGCAACTTAAACTATCGTTCAAGTCGCAAGCTTTTTTATAAAATTCTACCGCTTTAAAATTATCTTTTTTTACCCCTTCACCAAATTTATACATAGCACCAACATTACCACAACCAAAACCATCATTTAAATCACAAGCTTGTTTGTAATACTTCATAGCATTTATATAATCACCACTCTCATAAGCTTTAAATCCTTTTACAAATAAATCCTCTTGCGAGTATGCAAAATTTAAAAATAAAATCGCCAAGATAATCAATACTTTTTTCATACTTTACCTCTAAATTTAAGATAAAAGCTAATTATATAAATATTTTCTAAATAATCCTTTTTCATTTTAAAGCATAAATTTGAGTAAAAATTATAGTATCATTAGTAATAAAAATCAAAGAAGTAAAAATGAATTTAAAAGAACTAGACTTAAAACACATTTGGCACCCTTGCACGCAAATGAGCGATCATGAGTTTTTACCTTTAATACCTATAAAAAAGGCTAAGGGAGTGTATTTGTATGATTTTGATGAAAAATCCTACATAGACTGCATTAGCTCTTGGTGGGTAAATATCTTTGGTCATTGTAATGAATACATCAATGAAAAAATCAAAGATCAACTTCAAAATTTAGAGCATGTCTTGCTTGCAGGCTTTTCACATGAGCCTATCATAAAGCTTTCGCAAAGACTTTGTAAGCTTTTACCTTTTGATAAATGCTTTTTTGCAGACAATGGTAGTTCAGCCATAGAAGTGGCTTTAAAAATGAGCTTTCAATACCACTTAAACAATGGCTCTAAAAAGGATAAATTCTTATCGCTTAGCAATTCTTACCACGGAGAAACCTTAGGCGCATTAAGCGTTGGCGATGTAGCACTTTATAAAAAAACCTACGAGCCTTTACTTTTAAAAAGTATCACAACACCTGTGCCAACAAGCAAGGACTATACAAAAGAACTTGAAATTTTAGAAAGTATTTTAAAAAATCATCATCATGAAATTTGTTCTTTTATACTCGAGCCTTTACTTCAATGTGCAGGCAATATGCATATGTACGAGCTTGGGTATTTAGATGAGGCAGTTAAACTTGCTAAAGATTATGGTGTGCAAGTGATATTTGATGAGATAGCCACAGGTTTTGGACGCACAGGGGAAATGTTTGCGCTTGATTATTGCTCACAAAGCATTGATTATATATGTCTTTCTAAAGCTATTACGGGTGGGTATTTACCACTTTCAGTGGTGCTTACTAAAGATGAAATTTATGAGAAATTTTATGATAGCTATGAGAGCCAAAAGGCCTTTTTACACTCTCACTCTTACACAGGTAATGCCTTAGCTTGTGCGGCGGCTAATGCGACTTTGGATATTTTTGAAAAAGAAAATATCATCGCAAAAAATAAAATCAAAAGTGCTTTTATAAAAACTCAATGGGAGAGTTTAAAAGAATTTGACTTTTTAGGAAATTTTAGAAATTTAGGCATGGTAAGTGCATTTGATATACAAAAAAGCAAATACCAAAGAGCAGGACTTGAAGTCTTTCAAAGAGCCTTAGAAAAAGGCTTGCTTTTAAGACCACTTGGAAATACAATTTATTTCATGCCACCATATGTTATAAATGAAGATGAAATTGCTTATATAGTGCAGTCTTTAAGAGAAATTTTCAAGGATTTTTGAAAGTTTTTTACACACTTTATCATCAAATTCTATGATAGGAATTTTAGCGTAATTGCTTATAAAATCCTTGCTAAAAGTATCTTGAGTTTTTAAGATTAAAGCAAGGATTTTAATATCTCTTTGTTTTAGTGCTTCTATGCTTAAAAGCGTGTGATTGATACTTCCTAGATAGTCTTTTGCGACTAAAATCGTAGGGTGCTTAAACGCACTCATATAATCAATCATTGTTTTTTCATCATCAAGGGGCGAAAAAAGCCCGCCAGCTAGCTCGATAATGAGTTTTTCACTTTGTGGAATTTGTATATCAAAAGCTTTATAATTTAAATTCTCTAAAATCCTACCTTTGTGCGGGGAAGCAGGGGTTTTTAAAAACACACCTTCTTTGAAAATCTTAGTTTTTGGGCTAAACTCAGCTACTACCTCGCTATCTTTTGGCATACCTGCTTGAATAAGCTTAAAATAATCAAAACCCAATTCTTTACAAATTCTAGCACTTAGATAAGTTTTACCAACATCTGTGTCTATACCACTAATGTATATTTTCATTTTAAACCTATGAAAGTATTTTTAAACCCACGGTGCAAGCAATGATAAGAGCAATCAAAAGAAGCTTTAAAAAGCTTTTGCTTTCTTTATAAAAAAGCACCCCTATGATAACCCCGCCTGCAGTTCCAGCTCCTGTCCATATAGAATAAGCCACACTCATAGCAATACTTTGCATGCTAAGGCTTAAAAATCCAAATGAAAAAGCAAAACACACTATCAAAGCTAAAAGATAAAGCTTATTTTTAGTGCTTACAAGTTGTTTCATGATAATCACACCAAAAATTTCAAAAGCGGTCGCTAAAAATAAAAAAAACCATTCCATTATTTAGCTTCCTTGCTAATGATTTTAAGGCCTATGATACTTAAAAGTAAAATGGCTATTAAAGTAAGCTTGGTAATAGAGCTTGGCTCATTGAAAATAAACATCTCATTAAGCACCACTCCAACCGTGCCAATACCTACAAAAACACTATAAGCAATACTTACTTCAAGTCTTTCACAAGCTTTTAAAAAACATGTAAAAGATATACAAACTCCAATGGCTGTTAAAGCATAATGCCAAATTTCAGTAGAGTATTTTAAACCACTTACCCAAAAACACTCAACCAAACCACCTAAAACTACCATAAACCAACCAAAATTAGAGCTTATTTTTGTTCTTTCAATCATAATCTACCTTTTTAAAAGTGCAAATTATAACCAAAATTACAAAATAATAAGCTCCTTGGTATTAAATTTTCTTACTTTCTACCTCTTTTAATATATCTTGAGAAATATCCCCTACTTCTTTAGTAGTTTCATTAGTAAAATTAGCTATTTTTACATTTTCTTTTGTGACATCTTCTAGTTGAATTATCGCATCATTGATTTGTGAAATACTTTGAGTTTGTTCATGCATTGATATAGAAACATCATTAACACTTTGAACTAAAATATTTACATTAGCTTCTATCTCACCTAAACTTCTTTCTGTCTTTTCAGCCAAATGACGCACCTCATCAGCAACCACAGCAAAACCTCTGCCATGTTCGCCCGCACGAGCAGCTTCTATGGCAGCATTTAATGCTAATAAATTTGTTTGTTCTGCTATGTCCTTGATCACATTTACTACTTCTTTAATATTTTCAGCTTGAGAAACAACCTCTGTAGTTTTACCTCCAACATTTTGCATAGAAATGTTTATTTGCTCTACTGCTTTTATGGATTTTTCCAAAGAATTTGATTGAGAATAAGTTCCATCAACAAGTTTTTGCATAAATTCTTCTAGTTTTTCACATTGTATAGTTAGTTTATGTGCAAATTTAGAAGAAGAAATCAACATCTTTTTGATTTCTGAACCTAAAACATTTGTTGTTATTTCTACACTTCCTTTTGCATTTTCAACCTGTGTTGAAAAATCTAAAGCCTTATAACTTTCAAGCACTCTATCAAGCTCGTTGATGTTTGATCCTATTTTCTCTTCTAAAATATCAAGCAATTCATTTAATACATTTTTTAACTCTATTAGTTGAGGATTTATAGGATCATTATCAATTCTAACAGATAAATCTCCAAGCTCTATCTCTTTCAACTTTTGAACACTTTCAAACACAGCCTTCTTGTCTTGCTTTAAATTCTTTTGGATATTTTTTATACCATTATTGATTTCTTTACCAATAATAGCAAATTCATCATTTCCTTTGATATTTAAATCTATATCTTTCATATCGCCTTTGTAGTTTAAACTTTCAAAAAAATCTTCTAAAGCTTCTTTAATAAATATAATTTTCTTAAGAAAATGCTCTATCATACCACCCAAAATAACGATAATAACAAGGACAAAAATCACACCAAATATAACTTGGGTAATTAAAAGTCCGTTTAAAACCTCATCATAATCACTCAAAGCATTAGAAGAACACAAAGTTAAAGAATTTTCTCCCATAATACACACAGCTAAGCGTTCTTGACCTTTAAGTTTATACAAAATCAAATCAGTAGTTTCATTTGGAGTTACACTTGCAACATTAACAAAATTTTTTAACACTTCTTTAACTTCATTGTCTTCGTAAAAATCTATATTAGCAGAAGAATGAGCTATCATTTCCTTTCTTTCATTGATTAAAAACACATTATTACTTGCAGTAGTTTTTAATCTTCCAAAAGCATTGCGTATATCATCTAGAAAAAACTCACCTGCTAAAACTCCATAAAATTTCCCATCAATAACAATCGGAATTGACACTGACAAAGCTATTTTTTTAGTTACGACATCTAAAAAAGGTTCTGAAATGCTTACCTTATTTTTATTTTTTGCATTTTGATACCACACGCGTTCTCTAGCATCAAAACCATCTTTTTCTTGATTTAAAATAAAATGTTTTCCTTTAGAATTAATATCTACATCAATCAAGCTACCATCTTTTTCATACCCAACATAAATAGCATTAAAAGAATAAAAACCAAACATCTTTTCTAAAAAAGAACCAATATATTCCTCACTTACATTTTTATGTTCAATAATATTTGCAGCGATTTTTTTAATATTCTCTATCTTGGTATTGAAGTATAAATCTGAAAAATTTTTTCCATTTTTAACACTTTCTTGCTTTCCACTTACAATACTTTGAAGAATATCCGTTTTAGACGAATAATAATTTAGTCCAACAAAAATACCAAATCCAACAACCAAAATCAAAGCTGTGAAAAATGATATTTTCTTAGCTACAATAGTTTTAAACATTAAAATACCTCCTAATTTTGTAATAAATATAAAAATATTTTAATTAATTTCTAAAAAATTTTTCAAAAATAACACCTATAAAAATAAAAAGTAGAATTTTTGTCCTAAAAATACTCATTTGTATAAATAAAAATAAATAACATCTATTTTTTTTAGTATCAATTGAACAATAAAGCATAAAAAACCTATCACAATAAAACTAACTAAAAAATTATTCTTATAACCTTAATCCAAAGTTGATTTTTTTGGCAAACACAAAGTGGCTATAAACATCACTGCGATAAGCACTGCTATATAAATAAAAAAACCATTTTCTATATTAGCATCTTTAAATTGCAAAGCAACCCAATTTGCAGAACCTCCAAAAATCGCATTAGAAATAGCATACCCAAAACCAACTCCTAAAGCTCTTACATGCTCTGGAAAAAGTTTGGCTTTAAAAATTCCTGCAACAGAAGTGTAAAAACTTAAAATAATAAACAACGCTACAACCAAAACAAAGACTAAATAAGTATTATTCTGTGCTTGATCTTGAATAATCATAAAAATAGGATATATCCCAAAAAAAGCTAAAATACAAAATATCACTAAAGATGTTTTATGTCCATATTTATCTCCTAATATTCCAAAAACTGGTTGTATCGCCATTAAAATAAATAAAGCTATAAGAAAAATATTATTGACTAAAATTTTATCCATCCCTGAATTTTCCATAAATATCTTAGTGTAAGTTGTAATAGTATAAAATGCCAAAGAACCGCCGGAAGTAATTCCAATAACAATTAAAAAAGACTTCCATGATTTTAGTAGTGCCTTGAATGAGCCTCTATCTTCGTGTTTTTTTAGTGTGCTAGAACTCTCGTTCATAATTTTTCTCACAAAAAGAGAACCAAGAGCTAATATACCGCCTACAACAAAAAGAATTCTCCATGCATATTCTTTCATATCATCAACACTAAAAAAACAAAACATTATACTAATACTTGCAACAGCTAATAACTGCCCTCCTATAAGAGTAACATATTGAAAAGAAGAATAAAACCCTTTTTTTCCCTCGCTAGCAAGCTCTGAAAGATAGGTAGCTACTATACCATATTCTCCACCAACACTTAAACCTTGAATCAACCTTGCAATTAAAAGTAATATAATGGCAAAATCTCCGACACTATCTTTACTTGGTAAAACCGCTATCATAAAAGATCCCAAAGCCATTAAAACTACAGAAAAAATCATAGAACTTTTACGGCCAATTTTATCTGCTAAAGATCCAAAAATCCAAGAACCAATAGGACGCATAAAAAATCCAATTGCAAAAACTGCAAAAGCATTGACTTGTTGAATTATAGGATTTGTAGATGTGGAAAAAGCGTGAGCAAAGTAAGTGGCAGTAAAAGCATAAATATAAAAATCAAACCATTCAACTAAATTTCCACTACTTGCGGCTATAATAGAACGAATTTTTTGCGCTTTTGTTAAAACATCATTTTTCATTTATATCCTTTTCAATCTTTTATTTATAATAAAATCAAAAAATAAATTTAAAGCTTAAATAAACCACCTAATTATATTTTTTGACTAATTTGAAAAAAAATGTTACAAAATAATAAATGAATAGAATAATGATTAACGCAGTTTAACTTTTTTAATGCCTCGAAGTTTAAAAATCTTTGAGGCTCCACTTTCAAAAAACTTTTCATCTACTATTTTATCTGCATTTTGCATAGCCCAATTTAGATCAAATTTTTTTCCATGAATGTTTGCAGAAGTAGAATAAAGCCAATCAAACTTTTTTAAAAATTCCTCATGAGTGCAATCTTTCACAACGCGTATTGCTTTAGAATTAGGATATAAAAAAGTAGTTTTTTTGGATTTTCTAATAGTATTTTTAAAATAATTTGGCACTCTTGTAAGTTTTTTAAGCTCACTAAATTTAGCCGTAGTAATTAAACAATCTTGCTTTAAGGGCCTTTTTTTTAAAGTATTAAGGGCTTTTAAGTCCTTACTTAAAAACCCTGCTGTTGTATCAGTTTGAGCAAGATAAATCATGTTTTTAAGTATTCTTGTAAGCTCTTTACTTCAAGACATGATTTATTTTGTATAGCTTTGATAGCTTTAATCCCCGCATAAGCTGCTCTTAGATTTGTAAAATATGGGATTTTAAAGCGTAAAATATTTGCTCTAATTTTTTTAGTGTCGCCTTTAAAACTATGCTCATCGCTAGTATTTATAGCAAGTTGAATTTGAGAATTTTTTAATTTATCCTCTACATTCGGGCGTCCTTCAGAAATTTTATGCACAAACTCACACTCCAAGCCCGCTTCTTGTAAAACTTTATAAGTTCCACTCGTAGCAATGATTTTAAATCCTAGCTTAATATACTCATTAGCTAAATCTACTGCATATTTTTTATCTTGCTCTCTTAGTGATAAAAACACATTACCACTTTCTGGTAAGAAATTTGAAGAAGCAAGTTGGCTTTTTGCATAAGAGTTATCAAAATCTTTACTTACTCCCATAACTTCACCGGTTGAGCGCATTTCAGGTCCAAGCTCAAGATCGCTTCCGCTAAGTTTAGCAAAAGGAAATACCACTGATTTTACACTAATATGTTTTGACTTTTTAGCTCTTAAAATTCCGTTTTTTTCCTCTACTACTTTAAAGGTGTCATAAAATTTCAAGCTTTCTCTTAAATTTCCTTGCCACATCACGCGCGTTGCAACCTTAGCTAAAGGAATTCCTGTAGCTTTGCTCACAAAAGGCACAGTTCTACTAGCTCTTGGATTTACTTCTATCATATAAAGTTTATTATCATAAATAGCAAATTGTATATTTAAAAGCCCTACTACACCTAAATTTAAAGCAATATTTTTTGTTTTTTGCTCAATCATTTCAAGCATAGCTTCATCAATATTTACAGCAGGCAAAGAGCAAGCACTATCACCTGAGTGAATTCCTGCTTCTTCAATATGCTCCATAATACCTGCTACATAAACTTCTTTTCCATCACTTATCGCATCTACATCAAGCTCAGTTGCATTATCTAAAAATTGATCGATTAATACCGGAGATTTATCACTCACATCTACTGCTTCTTGCATATAAAGTCTAAGCTCACTCTCATCATGCACTACACGCATTGCACGACCACCCAAAACATAACTTGGTCTAACAAGCACAGGATAACCTATCTCATTTGCTTTTATAATCGCTTCTTCTACACTTATGGCTGTGCCATTTTTAGGTTGATTTATACCTAGATCTTCAATAAATTTAGCAAATTTCTTTCTATCTTCAGCTAAATCTATTACCCTTGCACTTGTTCCTATAATCTTTGCTCCAAAAGCACTAAGGCGTTTTGCAAATTTAAGCGGGGTTTGACCACCAAAATGCACTATCACTCCATCGGGTCTTTCTCTATCAATAACCGCTCTTAAATGCTCAAAATCAATTGGCTCAAAATACAAAATATCGCTTGTATCATAATCTGTTGAAACCGTTTCTGGGTTACAATTATACATTATAGTTTTTACACCCATATCTTTTAGAGCAAAAGAAGCATGCACGCAAGCATAATCAAACTCAATGCCTTGTCCTATGCGGTTTGGTCCACCACCTATAATCATCACTTTTTTATCTTTTTTATCTTTACTTTCTTTTACTTGCGTAGCTTCATTTGTATTAATACTTGAGTATAAATACGGGGTTAGTGCTTCAAATTCTCCTGCACAAGTATCTACTTCACTATATTGAGCGATGATTTTGTGTTTAATTCTTGCATAATAAATATCATTTTGGCTTAACTCAAGATTATCTTTTTGATTAATTAAGCTAGCAATTTTTTTATCTGAAAAACCTAAGGTTTTAGCTTTTCTTAATAGTTGCTTATTACTTAAAATATCCATATCTATTTGATTTTCAAATTCCACTATTTCTTTGATTTGATTTAAAAACCAAGGATCTATTTTGCAAAGCTCAAAAAGCTCTTGTGTGCTAAAACCTTCTCTAAAAGCTTGTGCTATATAAAGTAAGCGTTTTTCATTAGCTTGGCGAATTTTTGCTAAAAGCTCATTTTTATCACATTCTATAGTATCAAACCCACTTAAATTTCTCTCAAGTGAGCAAAGTGCTTTTTGAATGCTTTCTTTAAAAGTTCTCCCTATAGCCATAACCTCACCCACGCTTTTCATAGCAGTGCCAAGCTCTGTGCTTGCATTTGGGAATTTTTCAAAAGTAAAACGAGGAATTTTAGTTACGATATAATCAATTACCGGTTCAAATGAAGCAGGAGTTCCTGTGATATCATTTTTAATCTCATCTAAACTAAATCCAACTGCTAAAAGCGTAGCTACCTTAGCTATAGGATAGCCCGTAGCTTTACTAGCTAGGGCTGAAGATCTTGAAACCCTAGGATTCATTTCAATAACTATCATTCTACCATTAGTTGGATTGATAGCAAATTGCACATTTGATCCACCTGTATCTACTCCAATTTCTCTTAAAATAGCAAAAGAAGCATTACGCATCGCTTGGTATTCTTTATCAGTAAGTGTTAAAGCAGGAGCTATAGTAATAGAATCGCCTGTATGAACCCCCATAGGATCGACATTTTCAATAGAGCAAACGATAATACAATTGTCATTTTTATCTCTAATGACCTCCATTTCGTATTCTTTCCAACCAAGTAAGCTTTCTTCGATTAAAATTTCATGGATAGGGCTTAGCGCTAAAGCAGTATTTGCAAGTTCTGCAAACTCATCCATATTATACACCACGCCACTTCCTGCACCACCTAAGGTAAAAGAAGCTCTAATCATCAAAGGAAAACCAATCTCATCAACAGCTTTTAAAGCTTCTTCATAATTATACGCATACATAGATTTTGGTAAATCCATGCCAATTTTTTTCATGCATTCTTTAAAAACTTGTCTGTCTTCGCCTTTTTTAATCGCTTCAGGATTTGCACCTAAAAATTTTACATCTGCAAGCTCGCCACTTTCATAAACTTCCATAGCAACATTCAAAGCAACTTGGCCACCCATAGTAGGTAAAATCGCATCGATTTTTTCTTTTTTGATAATACTTAGAATACTTTCTTTGGTAATTGGTTCTATATAAGTTGCATCAGCAAATTCAGGATCTGTCATAATCGTAGCCGGATTAGAATTGATCAAAACTACTCTATAACCTAGCTCTTTTAAAGTTTTTGCCGCTTGAGTTCCTGAGTAATCAAACTCACAAGCTTGACCTATAATGATAGGCCCACTGCCTATTAATAATATATTTTTTATATCTGTTCTTTTTGGCATGTATTTTCCTAAGCTGAATTTTTAGCCAAATTATAACAAATATAAGTTTTTTAGAAGTTGAATTTAACAAAGAATTTAGCTCTTAAAGAGCTAAATTTTATTGACGCTTACCAAAAGTTATAGCATAAGCTTCATTTCTTACATCAAATAAAGGATCTTGTGGTGGATTAACCCCTTGAGGTACATCCGAAGGAAAATATACATCAAAATTACAATCTTCATCGCTCAAGGCATTAACCTTAAAAGTCCCAACTAAACTTTCTTTGTGCTTACCACTCCATAAAGCCGTTGTTTCATTGGTAATATCATTTTTATTTGCATATACTAAATACATTTTATACTCAACCGGCTTATTAGCTTTTACACGATTTTGGAAATCTTCTTTTAAAAAATCACTACTCGCACTTTTCATTTGTGCTTCATTTAAATATGCCACACCTTCACTTGGAACTAATTTCCATCTTGCTGGTAAATAGTTTTCTCCGTTTGCTTGTTTAAAATAAAAAGTATGAATACTAAAAAATGGAGTATTTGCTACACTTTTACTAATGCCAATTTTATCAGTATATGCAGCAAAATTTCTATAAGAATCAACCTCTTGCATCATCTTGCTTATTTTTTCTTGATCGACTTTACCATTTACAGGAAGTCTCATTTCAAAAAACTGACCGAATTCTTTAGGATTTTTTGCGAAATTTATTTCTGTATTTAGCATAACCATAGTCCAAGAAGCAGAATCTTTAGGATCAGTAATTCTAATAGCCATACCTCTTGTTTTGCTTTTATCATCTTTAAAAGCTCCACCCAAAGAATATCTTACTTGGATTGGCAAACTTTTTTGTGTTAACAAAGGCACATCAACTTCTTTATTAATAGACAAAGCTGGCTCAAAAGTTCCCATAGCACAAAAGCCTTTTGCATGATTAACTTTTGCTTTTGGATTTTTAGGATCAGCATTAAGTTGATAAAAAATATCTGCTATTTTTTTGTGCATCATATTCCACTTCATTTGCATAAATAGCACCACTTAAACAGCAAAAAGCTAAACAACTACTGATATATTTTTTCATTTAATCTCCTAAATTTTTAAAATTCGGAGATAATTCTAATATTTAATAGTAAATAATAATTTATATCAACTAAAATAAATAACTTTTTATTAAAAATTTTCTACCATATAAAAATAACTTGGTACTTTCATTTTTACATAAGGTTTAACATATGCATTTTGATAGGCGCCTTCTTCTTCTATTTTAAAAATTTCGCCCACTGGAATTCCTGAAAAGAAAATCTCATCTAAGCCACTTGTATAAACCTTATCACCCATTTTAAGTTCAAGCCATTTAGGAATATATTTAACTAAAACATAATCATTTCTACCATGAGCTATACCTGGTGCTTGTTCCTTACCTATATATACGGAAAAAATACACTCTTCATCACCTTGTAAAAGTCCCAAAGCTCTACCATTTTTTTCTATAACTATGCCTGCTGTATAGCCATTATAAATTAAGCCTTTAATTTTTCCTTTATAATCCACATCAAGCCAAACCTTATGATAATCGCTAATTTGAGCATAAGAAGTTGCCTTAACTAAACTAACATTAGGATAATAAAAACTTGAATTTTTATCACTTAAAATATTGTTTAATTCATTGGCAAAGTTTTTCATATAGATATTGTTTTTTTCAAGTTCAGCATTTCTTTCTCTTAATTTTTTAATTTCTTGAGCTTGATTAAAATGCTCATTAAATTTATCTTTTAAAAGATTAATGCTTTGAGAAAACTGATTAACAATAGCAATATTTAAATCTAAAACATTTCGTTTTATTATATCTCCATAATAAAACGAAACAAACACTAAAAAAGATAAAATTAAAACACTAAGAATTTTACTCTTCATTCGTTAGTTGGTGCAATAAAGAAATTTCTTCCAAAGCTTTACCTGTGCCTTTTGCCACTGCTAAAAGTGGCTCATCAGCTACATATACTGGAAGTTTTACAATTTCAGATAAATATTTATCAAGACCGCGTATTAAAGCTCCGCCTCCTGTTAAAACAACACCATTTTCAACAATATCAGCTGCAAGATCAGGCGGCATCATTTCAAGAACGATTTTTAATGCATCAGCAATTTCTTTTAAATGCTCACGCATAGCCTCTCTTACATCTTCACTTGTTAACTCTATTCTATTTAACAATCCTGTTACTTGATCGCGTCCTTTAACTACCATAGAAAGCTCTTTTGGAAGCTGAACTGCTGAGCCTATTGCGATTTTGATTTCCTCGCCCGTTCTTTCACCTATGACAAGATTGTATTTTTCTTTTACATAATTTACTATACTAGTATCAAGCTTATCACCAGCTGTTCGGATAGATTTTGAAATCACAAGACCGCCTAAAGAAGTAACACCAATTTCAGTAGTACCACCGCCAATATCTACCACCAAGCTCCCTTGAGGCTCTCTAATTGGTAAATTTGCACCAATAGCTGCTGCCATAGGTTCTTCTATCAAAAATACTTCTCTAGCACCCGCACTTAACGCACTTTCTCTAACCGCTTTTCTTTCTACTTGGGTTAATCCATAAGGAACCGAAATGATAATTCTAGGTCTTAAAAAAGATTTTCTTCTATGAGTTTTTTCTATAAAATAACGGATCATTTTTTCAGTCATATCAAAATCAGCAATCACACCATCTTTCATAGGACGGATTGCTTCGATATTACCTGGGGTTTTTCCTACCATTTCCTTAGCTTCTTTTCCAACAGCTAAAATTTTAACCCTACCATATCTTTCACGCTCTACTGCAACAACCGAAGGTTCATCAATCACTATACCTTTATCTTTTACCAAAACTAAAGTATTTGCAGTACCTAAGTCAATCCCCATATCGCTTGAAAAAAATCCAATTATTTGATCTAAAATCATTCTCAGCCTTTAACTTTTTTATTTTTTATAAATAAAGGTTTTGCACCTTCTTTGATCACTTCTTTAGTAATTACTATGCTATATCCATTATACTCTGGCAAATCAAACATCAAATCTACCATCATTTCTTCAATAATACTTCTTAAACCTCTAGCGCCTGTTTTACGCTCTAGCGAAAGCTTAGCAATCTCTCTTAACGCTTCATCTTCAAATTTTAATTCCACATTGTCAATTGCAAAAAGTTTTTGATATTGCTTAATAATGGCATTTTTTGGCTCAGTTAAAATACGCACCATGCTTTCTTCATCAAGCTCTTCTAAAGAAGCAAGTACATGCAATCTTCCTATAAGTTCAGGAATAAGCCCAAAATGCACCAAATCATCAGGCTCTAGTCTTTGAAGTAAAGCTTCTTTTTCATCTTTTTTATCATCAGTAAAAAAGCCCATGACATTATCGCCTAATTTTCTTTTAATAATATCACTAATACCATCAAAAGCCCCGCCACACACAAATAAAATATTAGTTGTATCTATTTGTATGAAGTCTTGATTTGGGTGTTTTCTACCGCCTTTTGGTGGGATATTTACCAAAGATCCTTCGATAATTTTGAGTAAGGCTTGTTGCACGCCCTCACCACTTACATCTCTTGTAATGGAGCGATTTTCACCCATTCTTGCGATTTTATCTATCTCATCGATAAATATAATCCCTTTTTGTGCTCTTTGCACATCTCCATCAGCAGCTTGTAAAAGACGAGTAAGGATATTTTCAACATCTTCTCCCACATAACCTGCTTCAGTTAAAGAAGTCGCATCACAAATTGCGATAGGAACATCTAAAAATCTAGCTAAAGTCTGTGCTAGTAAAGTTTTTCCACTTCCCGTTGGGCCTACTAATAAAATATTTGATTTTGCTAATTCTGTATCATCATCTTCTAAGTCAGATCTAAAAAGCCTTTTGTAGTGATTATATACCCCTACACTAAAGATTTTTTTAGCTCTATCTTGCCCGATAACATATTTATCTAAATATGCTTTTAATTCCTTAGGAGTAATATCTTTAAAATTTTCTTTATCAACTTCTTTATTTTTTAATTCTTTTTCCTCTCCAAAGAAAATATTGCAAGCACTTTCGGCACAATACTCACATATAAAGGCATTATTATAATCATTTACTAAAATTCTTCTTTCACTTGTTTCTATTTCATTGCAAAAACTACATCTTTTAACCATGATTTTTTTCCTTATATATAGGAATTCCTCTTTTTGTTTCTAAGATAAAATTACACATTTTTTTCACATTTTCACTAGAAGTATTTTCTAGCAAACTTAAAGCATTATCTTTTAAACTTCCTTGTCTGAATAAAAATTTAAAAGCCTTGCTTAAAACATCCACCTCTTCTTTATCAAAGCGTCTTCTAATGCCTACTAAATTTAAACTTCTAATGCTTGCTCGATTTCCTTCAGCTAAGCAAAATGGCACCACATCTTGAGAAAGCGCACTAGCACCTGCTATCATACACCCCTCACCTACCTTAACAAACTGATGTATTGGAGTAAGTCCACCTACCACAGTATAATCTCCAAGTTCCACATGACCTGCTAAAGTAGCATTATTTGCTAAAATAATATTATCTCCAAGCAAACAATCATGTGCAATATGAGAATAAGCCATTATAAAAGCATTATCACCTATTCTTGTAAAACCATCGCCCTTAGCTGTACCTGAATTTATAGTAACAAATTCTCTAATAACTGCATTTTTTCCTATAATAACACCTGAATTTATCTCATCTTTATAAGATATATCTTGTGGAATATCTCCAACTATGGCATAAGAAAAAACTTTAGAATTTTCACCTATGCTTACATTAGGTAAAATTCTTGCACCTTGTTTGATGATAGTATTTGCACCTATATTGGCATTTTTTCCAACATAAGCATAGGCTTCTACTACAACACTATCTGCTATGATAGCTCCATCTTCTATAACAGCACTTGGATGAATTTTGCTCATCATTTATCTACTATCATAGCTTTAAGTTCAGCTTCTGCAACCAATTGTCCATCAACAAAAGCTTTTCCTTGAAAAATCCACATATTTCCACGATTTTTTACCACACTCATCTCATAATCAAGCCTATCACCTGGACGCACTGGATTTCTAAATTTAGCATTATCAATGCCTGTAAAATATACTACTTTAGTGCTTGGATCTACCTTATCATCCATGCTTTCAAATGCTAAAACCCCTCCAGTTTGTGCCATACCTTCTAAAATTAACACACCCGGGTAAATTGGATGATCTGGAAAATGCCCCATAAAGACATGGTCGCTTATACTAATATTTTTATAACCTCTAACAACTTCTTTATTTTTTAATTCTACGATTTTATCTACAAGTAAAAATGGATACCTATGTGGTAAAATTTTTTGAATTTGCATTACATCTATCATAAATTTAGCCTTAAAATATATTCAAAATTCAGATTTTACAAAAAAAATATTAACAAACTAGTTAAGTTTTATAACTTCACAATCTTTTCTTTACTATCAAAATAAATTTCACTTTTTGCTATAAATTCATAAGCGCCTTTAATAATATTTTCAACAATAACCACCGGCGAAAGATCATAAGCACCAAAATACTTTTGCCTTATTTTGATTTCTTGCTCTATTTTTAAAGGATTTTGTAAAAAATCTTCAAAATTTTTAAATCGCATTTTGCACAAATTATTTAAATAATCAAAACTCCATAAATTAATCTCATCCTTTGCACTTTTATAGCACTTTAAATCCTCTTCTAAAATGCTAAATTTAGTGTAAGAATTTTTAAAATGAGAATAAAATAAAACATGAGTTTTTATGGCTTTTTTGTTTTCTTTTATCAAAGCTCTTAGTAAGCGATAATTTAAAAATTTCTCTCTTTGAATTTCAAATTTAACACCCTTTTTTTCTAATTTTTTTACTTGATTGTAAAATTTTATCTTTTCTTCTATGCTTGAAGGTAATATTTGTTTATTTACAGGACTCATAAGCTCATCTATAAAAGCTTTTTGGCCTTTTTGTTTAGAAAGTGCATAAATACACCCACAATAATTTTGATGATAAAGCATATCTTGCTTAGCTAAGGCAAATTGTCTTTGCGTGCCTCCATTTTTTCTAAAATCAGGTGCCAAAAACTCTATACCAAATTTATCGCATTCTTTTTGTAAAGCTAATTTTAGCTGCTCTAAGTCTTTTTTAGGGGATGTTAAAAGGGTTGTTGTAAGTTTTTTTTCACCAATTTTTTGAGCAAATTCAACACTTTTATGCATTCTAAAATCAAAACAAATTTGACATCTTGCGCCTTTTTCAGGCTCGTCTTCATAACCCTTTACACTCTCAAGCCATTTTTCATACTCATATTCACCTTTATAAAGCTTAACACCCAATTTATCACAACTACGCTTAACATCTAAAAATCTAAGTTCATGCTCACTATAAGGATGAATATTTGGATCATAAAAAAAACCTATAATTTTCTCATCAGGATAAGTTTTGCTTAATTCTTGTATAAAATAATGACTATCCACACTACAGCAAATATGCACTAGCATAATTCTTTTAATACCTTAAAAGCATGGTCTTTAGCTTTTACATTTTTATAAATTTTTGAGATTTTTCCATTTTCATCAATCACAAAAGTAGATCTTATAAGCCCCTCATACTCTTTACCATAATTTTTCTTTAAACCCCAAGCACCATAAAGTTTACAAATTTCTTTTTCACTATCGCTTAATAAAGTGTGTTTTAAATCATATTTTTTTATGAAATTTTCATGCGATTTAACACTATCTGGACTAATACCTATAATCACAGCATTTTGCTCTAAAAAATCCTCATAACTTTGACTAAATTCACAAGCTTGTGTGGTACAACCTGGGGTGTTATCTTTTGGATAAAAATACAAAATAATTTTTTTACCCAAGAAATCACTTAAAGAAATTTTAACTCCATCTTGATTTAAAAGTTCAAACACAGGAGCTTTATCACCAATTTGCAATTCTTTCATTTTTTATCTTTCAATCTTAATTTTTCTACACTTTCGCCACCAAAAGCAATATTATATGGCTCAATATCTTCTAACATGATCACTATATTTTGCTTTGGCTTGTTGTATTTTGTATGTAAAAGTTCTGTAATATCTGCTATTAAATCTTCTTTTTGTGTTTTGCTAAATTCTGGTTTAGCTAATTTGATATTTATAATTGGCATGATTTTTCCTTGTTTCAAATATAACAATTTTACTATATTCTAGTAATTATTAGTATATTTTTGATAAAATTAGTTTTATTTTCAACAAAAAGGCTTAGTTATGATTAGGGCAAAAAAAATTTGGATGGATGGAAAAATCATTGATTTTGATGATGCAAAAATTCATGTTTTAACACATTCATTACATTATGCAAATGCAGTTTTTGAAGGAACAAGAGCTTATAAAACACAAAATGGTTTAGCAATTTTTAGATTAAAAGAACACACCAAAAGACTTTTAGAGTCTGCAAAAATTACTTTAATTAATTCTCCTTTTTCTCAAGAAGAACTTGAAAATGCACAAGTTGAACTTTTAAGAGCAAATGATTTTCAAAATAACACCTATTTGCGACCATTAATCTTTTTAGGTGATGGTACTATGGGAGTTTATCATGCTAAAGCTCCTGTTAGGGTAGCTATTGCTGCTTGGGAATGGGGTGCTTATTTAGGCGAAGAAGGCTTAGAAAAAGGTATTAAGGTTAAAATTTCTTCTTTTGCTAGAAATAGTGTAAAATCTAGCTTAGGTAAAGCAAAAGCAAGTGCAAATTATTTAAATTCTCAAATGGCTAAATATGAAGCTATAGAAGCAGGATATGAGGAAGCCTTAATGCTCGATGAAGAAGGTTTTGTAGCAGAAGGAACAGGTGAGTGTTTTTTTATGATTAAAGATAATAAGCTAATCACACCACCAAATGATTTTTCATTAAAAAGTATCACTCAAGATACTGTTTTAAAAATTGCACATGATTTGGGCATAAGTGTAGTGCGTCAAAGAATTTCAAGAGATGAAGTTTATGTAGCTGATGAAGCATTTTTCACAGGAACTGCAGCAGAAATAACTCCGATAAATAATATTGATGCAAGAATTATAGGAGATGGAAAAAGAGGTGAGCTAACGACAAAGCTTCAAAATGCGTATTTTGATATAGTTTATGGACGCAATGAAAAATACGCTTCTATGCTAACTTATATTTAACAAAGGAACTAAATGCCAGCTGATTTGAATGATTATTTTAATAAAAAAAACAATCAAAACAACAATAAGCAAAATTTAAACTTCAAAACACCAGAATTTAATTTCAAAGGTTTTGGGAAATTTTCTCCATTAATTTATAGTGCAATTGCGATTATTTTAGTTTTTGCACTTTTTAAACCTTTTGCAATAGTAAATTCAGGGGAAATGGGGATCAAATCCACTACAGGTAAATACAGCCCTACCCCACTTGAACCAGGACTTCATTTTTTTATGCCTATACTACAAAAAATCACTATCGTAGATACTAGAGTAAGACAAATCAACTATGCTTCAATCGAAGGAATAAATGAAAATTTACAAATAGGATCAGGTGTTGTTAATAAAAATAGTATTTCGGTGCTTGATTCAAGAGGCTTGCCTGTATCTATTGATGTAACCGTTCAATACAGATTAAATCCTTTACAAGTTCCTCAAACTATCGCGACATGGGGGCTTAATTGGGAAAATAAAATCATAGATCCAGTAGTAAGAGATGTCGTAAGAAATGTTGTAGGTCAATACACTGCAGAAGAGCTTCCAACAAATCGTAATACTATAGCGGTGCAAATTGATCAGGGTATTAGAAAAACTATTGAAAGCCAACCAAATGAGCCAGCAGAGCTTCAAGCAGTTCAGCTTAGAGAAATTATCTTACCTATAAAAGTAAAAGAACAAATCGAAAGAGTACAAATTGCTAAACAAGAAGCTGAAAGAACTAAATATGAAGTTGAAAGAGCTAACCAAGAAGCACTTAAAAAAGCGGCTTTAGCTGAAGGGGAGGCAAATGCAACTATTATTAGTGCTAAAGGTAGAGCAAGTGCCGTAAAAATTGAAGCTGATGCACAAGCATATTCAAATAGAGAAATAGCAAAAAGTTTAAATAATCCTTTACTTGATTTAAAACAAATTGAAACCCAAAAGCAATTTAATGAAGCACTTAAAGTCAATAAAGATGCTAAAATTTTCTTAACACCAGGCGGAGCCGTGCCAAATATTTGGGTTGATAGCAAAGATAATAAAAGAACAAGTTCAGTAGCAAATTAAAAAATAAAGAAGTGATAATGAATGTTCAACATATCCGAGAGCAAATGATCTTTTATACAGCTCATTTGCACTTGATCGATTTTTTGTTAATGGCTTTAGTTGTATTCTTTTTCATTATCACTTTATTTATTGCTTTGATTGTTAGAAACAAACCTACTTTTGCTTTTATTATAATTTTTTTAGGAATTTTATGTTCACTTAGTATTGCGTATTTGGGATATTTTTTAATTGATACTAAAGTTAGATCCAGAATAGCTAGCTTAGATAATGCTCAATTTTTTGTATATGATAATTCTTTAAGTGTTGATTATAGCTTGACAAATACTTCTAAAAAAAGTTTTAAATTTTGCAAAATAAAAGTAGAAGTATTTAGAAAAAGCGATGGAAATAATACTTTTAAAAATTTAATACATTTATTAAAACCATTAAGAAGTAAATCTACCACTATCGAAAAAACAATAAGTCCCAACCAAACTATTAATCTAAAAACCAAATTTTCCGATTTTAATGAAGGTCAAGATTTTGACATTAAAATTAATTCAAAGTGTTTTTAATGGGATATTTTACTTTTTTTCATATTCTCATCATTTTTATTATGCTAGCTTCAACATTCCTTACTTGGATTTTATTCTATTTAAAAATACAAAACAAAAAATATATGATAATTTTTTGCATAATAAGTTTTATATTAGCCTTAATCTTAACTATTTCTTTACTATTAACTATAGATCAATACACAAAAAAAGCTAGTTTGAGTAATTTTTCAACCTACAGACGCTTAGCTACAGAAAGTATTATTATAAAAGGTAGAGTAACCAACGATACTAATTTTAAAATTTCAGAATGCTTTTTAGAACTTAGAATTATTGATAATAATAAAAAGCATGAAATCAGTGGAGAAATTTTTAATCAACAAAATTTTGATAGTATAAAAAAAGCAAATCAACAACAAAGAGATGTTTCGTATAATATTAACATTGCAAATCAATTATCAGGTCATACCTACAAAGACTTTTCTTTTGAAGTGGGATTGCCGCCTCATTTTCAAAGTTATAAAATTTTTAAACAATTAAAATGCAGATAAGGATTATTTAATAAAATAATCCCCATCAAAACTAATCAAAGAATATTTTCTTTCATTGCCTATGCTTGAAACTAGCTCATTAATATCTAAAAAAGTCAAACTATCTGCACCTGTATATTCTCTAACCTCTTCAATACTCTTATTAGCTGAAATTAACTCTTCAAAAGTTGGAGTGTCTATACCATAAATATCAGGGAATTTGATTTCTGGACAAGCTATAGCCAAATGAATTTTTCTAGCACCTGCTTGTCTTAAAAGTGTGATGATTTTTTTAGAAGTTGTTCCTCTTACTACACTATCATCAATCACCACTATATCTTTACCTTCTAAAACTTTCTTCATAGGATTTAATTTCAGTTTTACTTTTAAATTTCTCATTTCTTGAGTTGGCTCTATGAAAGTTCTTCCAACATAGTGATTTCTAACTATGGCCATTTCAAGTGGAATTTTTAAATATTGTGCAAAACCTATAGCAGCACTTACTCCACTATCAGGAACAGGCACTACAAAATCTACTTTTTCTTTAAATTTTTTAGCCAAGGCTTCACCCATTTTTTTACGCACTTCATATACACTTTTACCTTCTATAATACTATCAGGTCTAGCAAAATAAATATATTCAAATGCACAAATTCTTGGATCTGTTTTATCAAAAACTTGAATGCTTTCAAACTCATCACTACCTTGAGTAAAAACTAGCATTTCACCGGGCTTTATATCGCGGATAAATTCAGCTTCTATCAAATCAAAAGCACAAGTTTCACTCGCTACAATATATCCACCATCTTTTAATTTTCCCAAAGATAAAGGTCTAACCCCATAAGGATCTCTTACCACAAAAAGTTGATTTTTACTAGCTAACATAAAGCAATATGCACCCTTACTTTGCATTAGACTTTCTATAAATCTATCTTTTAAAGTTTCTTTTTTGCTTTTTGCTATTAAATGCACAACATTTTCTGTGTCCATATTAGAATGAAAAATAGCCCCATTGTCAATTAACTCTTTTCTAACTTCTTCTTTATTAATCAAATTTCCATTATGCACTAAAGAAATATCACCCAAAGAACAAGTAGCTGCAACAGGCTGTGCATCATGCAAAGAAGAATTTCCAGCGGTAGAATAACGATTATGGCCTACAGCTATACTACCTTTTAAATCTGCTAAAATTTGAGTATTAAAAATTTGTCCTACTTCACCTTTAGCTTTATGAGTTTTGATATTTAAACCATCACTTACACTAATTCCACTTGCTTCTTGGCCACGATGTTGCATAGCAAATAAAGCATAATAAGCCACCGTGCTTGCATTTTTTGAATTAATTACTCCAACTACCGCACACATTTAAATTCCTAAACAATCGTCTATATCATATAAGCCATTTTCTTGAGAAACCAGCCATTTAGCACATCTAATAGCCCCCATAGCAAAAGTAGCTCTTGAAGTAGCACTATGATTTAATTCTATAAATTCACCATCATTATAAAATCCAACTCTATGAGAACCCACTATATCACCACCTCTTAAGCTCATCACTGCGATTTCATCTTTACTTCTTTGACCAATAATCCCATCTCTACCACTTACTCTAACCTTTTCTAAATCTAAATTCCTAGCCTTAGCGACATTTTGTGCTAAAGTCATAGCTGTACCACTTGGAGCGTCTTTTTTCTTATTGTGGTGCATTTCAAGTATTTCTATATCAAAATCCCTTAAAGCTTCACTTGCTAAACATGAAAGTTTTTTTAAAATAGCTACACCCAAAGACATATTGGTAGCATAAAGAATTGGCATAGTAATGCTTGCACTTTGCATTAACTCATTTTGCTTAGCATCTAATCCTGTAGTACCTATCACTAAAGGTTTAGGATTGCTTCTTGCGTATAACAACAAATCCTCACAACCTTTCGGGGAAGAAAAATCAATTATTACATCGCATTTGTTAAAAAATTCTTCATAGCTTGATCCTTGATAAAAAAATGCACTTGCTTTAACATCTTTTTGATCTTGTAAACAATTTTCAATTTGTTTACCCATGCGACCATTGCTCCCATGAATTCCTATACATATCATAAATTTATCCTTTATATTTGCAGTGAGAAATTGTATCACTAAGTTAATTAATACAATATTACATACCATGAGCAAAAGTTTCCAAAAAGTTTCCAAAAAACTTTAAATTTATAACACATTTTTAAAAGGAGTTTTATGAAAAGAAGAACATTTTTGAAAGGCTCAGCTTTGGGTTCTATGGTAGCATTTTTTGCTAGCTCAAATTTAAATGCGAGTTTATTAAAAGATAAAGATTTGCTAAATTTTAAAGAAATACCTGCTAGCACAGAAGATAAAGTTATCGTACCAGATGGCTACAAAGCAGATATTTTAATCTCATGGGGCGATCCTCTTTTTAGCAAAGCATCTATTTATGATGAAGAAAAAAATATCGATAAAAAAGCTGTGGAAAATGCTAAATTAACTTTTGGAGACAATAACGATGGTATGAGTTTTTTTCCTCTTTCAAAAGATAGGGCTATACTAGCTATTAATAATGAATATATAAATCCTGAAATTATGTTTAAACATCAAGGTAAAAATCTTAGCTTAGATGATATTTTATATGAACAAGCAAATTTAGGAGTGAGTATTTTTGAAATAAAAAAAGAAAAAGATCAATGGTCTGTGGTGCTTGATTCTAAATACAATCGCAGAATCGATGCAAATACAAAAATGAGCATTAGTGGTCCAGCAAAACAACAAGTACTTCAAAATGAAAATTTTATATATGGAACTTTAAATAATTGTGCCAATGGAAAAACACCTTGGGGGACTTATCTTACTTGCGAAGAAAATATAAATGATTTTTTTGGAAGTTTAGATGAAAAAATTAAATTTTCAAAAGAGCAACTTAGATTTGGATTTAAAACTCAAAGTCAATATGGATGGGAAAAATTTGATGAAAGATTTGATTTAAGTAAAAATCCAAACGAGGCAAATAAATTTGGATGGGTTGTAGAAATTGATCCATTTGATCCAAACAGCATACCTATAAAAAGAACAGCTCTTGGAAGATTTAAACACGAAAATGCAGAATTAATTGTAGAAGATGATGGAACCGTTGTAATTTATATGGGAGATGATGAAGCCAATGAATTTATTTATAAATTTATAAGCAAACATAAATATAAAAAAGGTCTAGATACTAGCAAAATTTTAGATGAAGGAACCTTATATGTAGCACAATTTAATGGAGAAATAGGAGATTTTAGAGGGAGTGGAAAATGGATTGAGTTAGAATATGGTAAAAATAACCTTAATAAAGAAAATGGTTTTAACTCTCAAGCAGATGTGTTAATCAATGCTAGAATTGCTGGAACTATTGTAAATGCAACTCCTATGGATAGATGTGAATGGATAGCAAGCCATAAAGAAAGTGACTCAAAAGAAGTATTTGCTACCTTAACAAACAATAAAAAAAATAATAACCCAAATCCAGCAAACCCAAGAACAAAAAATATTTACGGACAAATAATTAAATGGGAGCATAAAAATTCTCATAAAGATGATGAATTTACTTGGGAAATTTTTGCACTTGCAGGAAACCCTGATAATCAAACAAGTTTAAATAAAGGCTCAAACAACATTACAAGTAATAATAAATTTAATTCCCCCGATGGATTAAGTTTTGATAGAGATGGTCGCCTTTGGATACAAACTGATGGAAACTATTCTAATCAAGAAGAATTTGAAGGCATGGGAAATAATTGTATGTTAGCAGCTAATCCAAAAACAGGGGAAATAAAAAGATTTTTAACAGGACCAATAGCTTGCGAAATAACAGGAATTGCTTTTAGTCAAGATTATAAAACTATGTTTGTTGGAATTCAACATCCAGGAGAGAAATTAAAAGGCAGTCAATTTCCTTATGGCAAAACACCAAGATCAAGTATAATAGCAATAAGTAAAATTGATGGCGGAGTTATTGGAAGTTAATCAATTTACACTAGAAATTCTAGTGTAAATTTTCAATATAAGCTAAAGCGCTAAGCGCTGCAACCGCTCCATCGCCTGCTGCACATATTACTTGTTTTGGAGCATCTTTTCTTAAATCACCTGCTGCAAATAACCCTGCTATATTGGTTTGCATTTTAAGATCAACACTAACTTGACCACCTTCTTCCATAGCACATAAAAATTCACCATTGTCTTGTTTTAAGATTTCATTTCTTACATTTAATCCAACAAAGGTAAAGATTCCAGGCACATCAAGCTCTCTTTTAGAACCATCATTAAATGCTATTTTAATTTTATTAACACCCATATTATCACCGCAAACCTCATCAACAACCGCATTTGTGATTAATTCTATTTTGTCATTATTTTTTACTTTTTCAACTGTTGAAGGTGCTGCTCTAAACTCATCTCTTCTGTGGATTAAATACACTTTTGAACAAATATTAGCTAGATACAAAGCTTCTTCTAAAGCAGTATCTCCCCCACCTAAAACAGCCACTTCTTTATTTTTATAAAAAAAGCCATCGCAAGTTGCACAAGTACTCACACCTTTACCAAAAAATTCATCCTCGCCTTTAAAACCAGCACGACGCGGAGTAGAGCCTGTGCAAACAATAACTGCTTTTGCTTGTTCGTTTTTACCGCCTTCCAATTTTATATTAAAACTTCCATCAGAATTTTTACTAATTTGTTCAACACCTACCATCTCATGTTTTAAACCAAAACGCATACATTGTTCATTCCAAGGAACCATAAAAGAAATTCCATCTAAAACTTGAGCAACTCCAGGATAATTTTCTATCTCTGAACTCGAAGTAATCTGCCCACCAGGCATACCTTTTTCAAACATTACAACATTTTTTAATCCACCTCTTGTAGCATATAAACCTGCGCTCAAACCTGCAGGTCCACCACCTATAATAGCTAAATCTAACATGATATTTTCCTTATAGTTTTATTTATAAGTATTATACAAATTTTTCTTTAATTATAAATAATAAAAATTATTAAATAGTAAAAAATATGAAGAAAAGCCACAAAAAGTGGCTTAAGATTATAAAAGTGAGTTTAGTTTATCTGCTAAAGCTTGTTTTGATTGAGCACCAACTAGTTGATCAACCACTTCACCATCTTTAAAGAAAATGATAGTTGGGATAGATCTTACACCAAATTGTGCAGCCAAATCACCTTGCTCATCTGTATTTACTTTACAAATTTTAGCTTTACCATCAAAATCATTTGCAAGCTCATCAATTACCGGTGCAAGCATTCTGCAAGGTCCGCACCATGGAGCCCAAAAATCTACTAAAGCTACACCTTCTTTTGCTTGTGCAAAATTTTCTGTAGTTAAATCAATATATTTTCCCATTTTTTTCTCCTTTGTTTTTTCAAATTCTATTAAAATAGAATAAACATTCCCTTAATAACTAATGTTCTCTAAAAGTTTTATATCATCTTTATATACGCAAAGTAAATCTAGTTGATAATTTTCATCATTTTTATGTTTCATAAAGTAATATTCTATAGTCTTAATAATTTTATTATATTTTTTATTATCCAATCTATATTCTACCTCATAATCACCTTGCGTGCTTTTAACTTCAATAAAATGTAAAATTTTATCTTTTTTAGCAATAATATCAATTTCTCCAAATTTAGAATAAAAATTCCTTTTTAAAATTTCAAATCCTTGTGTTTTTAAAAATTCACACGCTAACTCTTCTCCTTTTTTACCAAAAAGATATTCAAATAATGCCATTACTCTTCTATTCTCATCATAAAAACATCATCTTTTACAAATTCTTGTTCTCTAAGCTTTTGAGTTAAAATTTGTATATTTTTTTCATAAGTTTGATGAGTGATGAAAAATAAAGTGCTATAATCTTGCTTTTCTTTTTTAGGCTTTTGCAAGAAAGTATCGATTGAAATTTGATGTTCACTCATTAATTGTGTGATTTTTGATAAAACTCCTATTTTATCTAATACCTTTAATCTTAAATAATATCTTGTATAAATTTCATCTTTACTTAAAAGTTTATAAGAAGTATCATTTAAATACCCAAAAATAGCACTATTTTTTTCTTTTCTTGCTATATCGATTAAATCAGCTATAACAGCACTTGCAGTTGCCCTGCCACCTGCTCCTGGGCCATAATATAAACTTTCACCCAATACATCTCCATCAATACTAATAGCATTCATTACCCCATCAACTTTTGCTAGTATTTTATCTTTGCTAAGCATGGTAGGATGAACTCTTAATTCTATTTTTTCATCTTTAATCTTAGCAATACCCAAGTGTTTTATGGTATATTCAAATTCTTTTGCAAAATAAATATCCTCATTACTTACTTTGCTAATACCCTCAATCAAAATATCTTCAGGTTTCACTCTTAATCCATAGGCAATATTTGCTAAAATCAAAAGTTTATGCGCTGCATCAAAACCCTCTATATCAAAAGTGGGATTAGCTTCAGCATATCCTAAATCTTGTGCTTTTTTTAACACCTCTTGGAATTTGGTATTATCTTCGGTCATTTTACTTAAAATATAAT
Organism: Campylobacter sp. IFREMER_LSEM_CL1097; assembly: GCF_025772225.1. NCBI lineage: Bacteria > Pseudomonadati > Campylobacterota > Epsilonproteobacteria > Campylobacterales > Campylobacteraceae > Campylobacter > Campylobacter sp. IFREMER_LSEM_CL1097. The sequence goes on from NZ_JAKMRT010000002.1 coordinate 92,709, forward strand.
TGCTTGTGCCATTTAAAATGCCTTTAATAGAAACAATATTATTAGCACTCAAGCCCTCTTTTAAAATTTTAATAATAGGAATTCCACCCGCCACACTCGCCTCATAACCAAAAGCTGTATCTTGTGCTAATTTTTCAAGCTCATAACGATGATAAGCAAGCAAAGCTTTATTAGCAGTTACCACTGCTTTTTTTCTTTTTAAAATTTTTGAAATTATCTCAAAGGGTAAATCAATACCACCCATTAACTCCACAAATACATCAATATCTTCACGCTCTAAAACCTCATCAATATCATTTACCACAGGAATTAACGCATTTGTTTTTGGATTTCTTGCCAAAGCAATTACTGGAATAATTTCTTCATCACATCTTGCTTTGATTAAATCTTGATTTTTTAACAAAGTTTCTACAACAGCACTTCCTACCGTACCATATCCCAAAATTGCGATTTTCATTTTATTCTCTTAAATATTTTTTTATATTTCTTGCTGCTTGACGAATGCGGTTTTCATTTTCTATTAAAGCTATTCTAACATACTCATTACCCGCTTCACCAAAACCAACTCCAGGGCTTACCGCTACATTTGCTTTTTGCAAAAGCTGTTTAGAAAATTCCATACTTCCAAGGTGAGCTTTACTTTGAGGGAGTTTTGCCCAAACAAACATACTTGCATTTGGTTTTTTCAGCTCCCATCCTGCCTGAAAAAATGAATCAAGCAAGACTTCTAATCTTTTTGCATAAGTTGCCTTAATCTCTTCAACACAAGTTTGATCTCCATCTAAAGCTATAGTAGCAGCAACTTGTATAGGAGTATACATACCATAATCAAACCAAGACTTGATTTTTTTCAAAGCCGCAATTAAGCGTTTATTACCCACTACAAAACCTACACGCCAACCTGCCATATTGTAAGACTTTGAAAGTGTATAAGTTTCTACCGCTACATCTTTAGCACCTTCAACTTCAAAAATAGAAGGGGTTTTATAAGAACCAAAAGTCAAATCTGCATAAGCAATATCAGAAATAATATAAAATCTTTCTTTTTTTGCCATTGCAACTAATCTCTCATAAAAACTTCTTTCTACAGTGACTGTTGTAGGATTGTGCGGAAAATTTACTACTACATATTTTGGACGCGGAATACTTTCATGTAGTGTTTTTTGTAAATTTTCAAAAAAAGTATTTTCATTTAATTCATAATTTTCATTAAAATCAAAATTCATAGTTGCTACATTACCACCTGCTATGATAAAAGCTTGAGTGTGTATAGGGTAAGCGGGTGTAGGTACAATAGCTACATCTCCTGGGTTAATAACGGCTCTTGCTAAATTTACAAAGCCTTCTTTAGAACCCATCGTTGCAACTACTTCACTTTCAGGATCTAAATCAACATCGTATTTTCTTTTATACCAATTACAAATTGCAAGTCTTAGTTTATAAATTCCACTCGAAGCAGAATAACCAGAAGTTTTTTCTTTATTTGCACTTTCACAAAGTTTATCTATAATGTGTTGAGGAGTTTTACCATCAGGATTTCCCATAGAAAAATCTATTATATCCTCCCCTGCTCTTCTTGCTGCCATTTTAATCGCATTAACTTCAGCAAAAACATAATTTGGAAGTCTTTCTATGGTATTAAAATGAATTTCTTCAAACATTTTCCATCCTTTTTAGCGTCTTAAGTAAATTTTTAAACCCCTTTTTATGTTATCAAGGCTAAACATATCGCCAATGATAGCATATTTTGCACCCAATGGGATATTTATATTAATTTCATTTTGTTTGTGTGTGTTTTCTATACCTTGAATAAAATTTAAATTTTTATCTAAAAATTGAATTTTACAAAACCAAGAATCAAGATTGTGCGCGCTAAGCTCTATGCTTTTTGCTCCTTGTAAATCAACAATATATTCCCTTAAAGGCTTATTTAATTGAGTGATGGTATTTAGTGGAATTTGAGTATTGACTTTAGGTTTTGCTTTTGAAAAATCTAGCTCATACTCATAATTTAATTCTGAAATTTTAGAAATATCTTTAATAAAAACAGAGCTTGATAACAAGGCTTTATAGAAAACTCCTGGATCAAGCATATATTGAGAATCTACAGCTAACTTATAGGTAATATAATTTTCCCTTAAAGTTAATTCAGTTGGTATAAAATACACATAGCCTAATTCGTTTAAAGTATCATTAATAGTTTTAAAAAATAAAACAGAATCAGCTTGAGCTTTAAAACTAAAAGTTAGAGTTTTTGGCTCATTTAATATAAAATTTGCCAAAGAATTAGTTTTTAAAATTTGAGAAATAGTGTAAATATCTACATTTCCGCGTTCATCTTTATAGTCATTCCTTGCAAACAAAAGCTCTAATTTTGCATCTTTAGAATTATCATTAACAATATGTTTTGCAACTTCTAAAGCACTTAGTGCAAAAGCGTTAAGAGTAAAAAAAATGGAAAATATTAAAATTCTTACCATAATTTTCCTCTATTTTCTTTGATAAATTCAGCTTTTGTAATTTGTTTGATTTTACCATCTTTAATCATTAAAAATTTAGACACACCGTTTTTAAACTCTAAAGTATTATTATTTTCATCGTTTAAGCTAAAAGCAGCGTGGCCTGTGGTAATTAACATATCTTTATCCAAAGGTAAAACATAATCATTTTTAATAGTTAAAGAGCTCTTTCTAAAAGTTTTTAAATCCACCATACCAAGCCAAAGCTCTGCACTTGGTTTTATAATGCTTTCATTGAGTAAAATGATATTTTCTTCAGGCATATTTGAGCTAGCATTATCTTCTAATGTTTTTTCTGTATTATTGTTCTCGCTTATTGGTTCTAAAATAGTCGCGTTTGTTTCATTATTTTCCATAGCATCATCAGCAAAAAAATTAAGAACTGGTGTTTCATTTTCATCAACTTTTTCTTCTAAAACAACCTGCTCTTGATTTAATACATTGGTAGTATTTTCATCTAAAGTAGAACTTTGAAAAAATCTTGAAACACCCCAGGCCAAAGCTACTATCAAAAGTACTACTACTATAATCACAATATACCATACACTTGAGCTTTCTTTGGTATATGAGTTCATTCTAGGTGAAATATGCACATGATTTTTTTTCTCAATACCATTTTCTTCTAAATAGACATGATATTCTTCTAAAAAATTAGAAAAGTCAAGCTCATACTCTCTTTGTAAAATTTTAATAAAGCCATTTACATTAAAGCGAGATAAAGACTTAAAATCTTTCTTAATGATATATTCAAGACAAGCTATTTCTATTTGTGTTCTTTTTTGAACTTCTAACAAATTTAAATCTTCTAATTTTTTCCAACTATCCATTTTTCATCCTATCGCAAAGTATTGCAAATGCTGCACTAACATTTAAACTATCAAAATCATTGTGCATTTTTATACCTACGCACTCATCGCATTTTTTAAGTACCTTTGGCGCTATACCAAAACCTTCACTTCCCATAATCAAAACTTTTTTATCTTTGGCCTTGATAGTATGTATATCACTACCTCCGCTTGCACTAGCATAGATATAAAAACCTTTTTGTTTTAACTCATTTATCATGCTTAAAATATCATCATTTAAGACTATTTTCATATCTAAAGCTGCTCCACTACTTGCACGAATAACTCCATCCATAGCCACGCTTTTAGCTACCAAAATAACCCCATCAGCACCTAAAGCATAAGCACTACGCACGATAGCACCTATATTTCCAACATCGCTAATATTATATAAAATAACTATAAAATCTTTTTCTTTTAAACTCTCAAAAGAGCTAAATTCAAATTCATCAATTTCCATTAAAAAACCTTGATGATTTCCACCTCTTGCCAAGCTTTGTGCGGCTTTAAAATCGAGTTTTTTAATTTTTTTTGATGCCCTTGTTATTTTTGAAAAATCAGCTTTTTCACATTCTTTCGCTAAATAAATTTCTTTAATTTTTTCTTCATGCTTTTCTAAGATATAAAAAAACACTTGCTTACCATAAACTATCATTTTTAAATAATAACCAAATTCAACTTAAAAGCAGTTTTTGATAATTTTCTTTTGGAGATTTTGCATTGATTTTCGAAAGAAGTTTTGCCTTTGCCTTTAAAGATAAATCAAGCTCATAAATATCTTGCTCACACAAGGTATTTTGATGAAATTGCTTTTCTTTAGCATTTACCACTGCACACCATTCACCGCGTAAATCCATTGTTTTTAATTTTTCCAAAACCTCTAAAGCTTCTGCTCTAAATTTAGCTTCAAATTTCTTTGTTGCTTCTTTTATGATAAAAATTTCTCTTAAAGGATCAATTTTACTAATTTCTTCTACTAAATTAAGTATTCTGGTGGGTGCTTCATAAACTATACTAGGATAAGGATTAAGCATTAAATTTTCAATATCTTTTTGTCTTTGAGGATTTTTATTGGCCAAAAAACCCATAAAAATAAATTCTTTTTTACAAAATGCACTTGAAACCAATGCAAGCAAAGCAGCATTTGATCCTGTTAAGACTTCATAGTCAATATTGTTTTTAATAGCATATTCGATTAAAAATTGCCCCGGATCGCTAATACCTGGCATACCTGCATCACTTAAATATGCAATATCTTGTTTAAAAAAATCCTCATCTATTTTTGCTAAAAAATCTTTTTCATTATGAGTATGTAAAGCTATATATTTATCAGGCTTTATTTCTAAATTAAATTTTTCATTAAGAAGATGAATTAAAGATTTGCAAACTCTTGTATCTTCACATAAAAAGAGCTTGCATTTTTGTAAAATTTCTAAAGAATGAAAAGAAATATCGTTTAAATTTCCTATGGGCGTAGGAATAAAATATAACATTATTGCATTGCGTATTTTTTCTTAAATTTCTCTACACGACCCGCAGCATCTACGATTTTTTCACTACCTGTAAAGAATGGGTGGCAGCTTGAACAAATATCAACTTTAATTTCTGATTTATTTGACTTAGTAGTAAAAGAATTTCCACAAGCACAACTAACTTTACACTCTACATATTCTGGGTGAATTTCTTTCTTCATTGTTTATCCTTTTTCAAAACATTAAGGCGTAATTATATAGATTTTTATATAAAAAATAGCTAAATTTAAGCATGCTTTTAAATTATAAATTTTGAAGCAACCCCTATAAGTGCTGTTTGTGCTTTAAGTATATAGTTGGCTTGTAATTTTGCTCTTTTTATATTTATTTCTCTTTCTTTTTGCGAAAATCCGCCTTCAGCCCCAACCAAAAATACATACCTACCGGGATCAAAATTCATCAAATCTTCACCTTCAAAATCTATCAAAACAATATTTTCATAAGCTTGCTGAAATTTTTTAAAATCATCAAAACTTTCAAGTTCCATTAAAGAAGCACGACCGCATTGCTGGGATGATTCTATAAGAATTTTTTCCATTCTTTTAAAATCTAATTTAAAATTTTTTTGCGAGTATTCCATATACACAAAAGAAAGTTTTGCTACTCCAAGTTCATTTAAAAAAGGTAAAGTTTTTTCTATAACCTTTGGATCAATCACCGCCAAAGCTAAATGTATATATGTTTTTAATTCTTGTTTTTCTTCTTTTTTGTCAAGTAAATTTAATACGCAAGAGCGTCTAGAAAGCTCTATGCATTCATAAGTGTAAGTATAAAAATCTTTCAAATTCTTTAATATAATTTTATCACTCACTTTAATTCTTCGAGCCTTTAAGTGTAAAAAGGCTTCATTTTCTAGCTCTAAACTTACAGCACCACTTTGTGGGTGATATAAAAATTGCATTAAAAATAAAACCTCTTAAGCAAATAAGGTACAAAAAGCAAGAATATACCCAAACACAAAATAAAAAAACTTAAAAATCTAAATTTAGCATAGCGTTTAAACAATCTTGCTTTTTTAAATAAAACAAATTGATAAATAGCCAAAGCAAAAATCAAAATCCAACAAAACCACATAGAAAGCACATAGAAATTAAATTCAAAATGCTTTAAAGCCCATAACAAACTTCCAGTAAAAAGTGTAATTGCTAAAAACAAATAATAAATTGGCAAAAATAGACGAATTCTTTTTATAAAGATAAATTCTTGTGAGAAGTTACTTTGAGTCAAATACAAATAAAACAACATTAAAAAACCATTTGTATATAAACTATACACATGCAATGCTAAAAAAAATTCATAACTTTGATCCATTATTGTCCTTGTGTATTATTTTCATCTTGTATATCATCATCAACAGGTATAGGAAGTGTTTCATCATCTATAATGACATTAGAATCACTTTGTTCAATCTGAACTTGCTCGGTTTGTATTTCTTTTTTTATATTTTTATTCTCTTGATTTGAACAAGCCATAAAAAGCAATATTGGCACAATCAATAAAATCTTTTTCATTACACCTCCTTTTGATTGATAAAAACAAAATTTACATCTTGAAGTTTTTCAAAAAAATCTTTGTCTTTCCATTCATCTCTTATAGCTTGTGAAAAGTCAATATCTGCCAAATCAATCTTTGGTAAAAATTCACTATAAGCATCTTCTCTAAAACCTTGTGCATAACCTGTTCTTGTTTCATGTACAATAATGCTTTTTAAACTAACACCTTGCTCACCATTGACCATCTTAGTCTTTAAAAGCAAAGTATCAATCAGTACAAAAAATATGCGTACAAAATTTTCTGCACTTACATTCACAGGTAAACTTACCCATCTTTGTGAATGTTTTTTCATATCTTCTAAATAAACTTTATCATCATCTTTAAAAAGCGTAATAGCATGATCAAAACTATCAATAATTTGTTTTATCTCATCTTTTAACAAACCAAAATCATACACCATTCCAGCATTATCAAGGTATTTACTCTCAAGTAAAATTTCTACCTTATAAGAGTGGCCATGTATGCTTGTTTTACATCGCTTGGAGCTACAAAATCTAACAATATGAGCATTTTCAAATTCAAACATTTTTCTAATAATCATACGCCTTCTTTATCTCCCCAAATTCTAATATGCAATCTATCGGAGTAATTATATCCATTTTTTATACAAAATTCAGCAACACTTAAGGCGTTTTTAGAAATTTCTTCTTCATTTGACCCCATAGGCATACAAAAAACATCATTTTTACAAACTTGTAAAATTTCATTGATTTCTTTTAAGGCTTTATTTTCTTGTAAAAAATCCTTATCCAAAACAAATTTATAAAAACTTTCCTTAGCATAATTTTTAAAAGCTTCCAAAGCTTTTTCATTAATTCTTTTTTCTTTTTTTACACCACTATTGCTAAGCTTTACTCCTAAAGCAAAATAACATTTTTTATACAAAGGATATTTTTCAAAATCAATTTCAATACTTGCATTTGTTTCAAAATGCACCATAAAATCATTTTCTAAAAGTAAATTTATAAAACACAAAAAATCTTTATTTTGATAATTTAACAAAGGCTCACCACCCGTAATTACAACTATAACTTTGCGTGAATTTGCTAGCTTCAAAACCTCATCAAAAAGCTTTGCTGAAGTATATGTTTTATAACAAGTTTTAAATTCTTTAGTAAAAACAGCTCTTATAGTATCACAGCCCAAAAGTATTTTAGAATCTTTTTCTTTTTTTACTCCAAAGCCTGCGCAGTTAAAATTACACCCGGCAAATCTTACAAATATAGCCAAATTTCCACTATATTTTCCCTCACCTTGCAAGCTTAAAAAAGTTTCAACAACTTCCATTATCCACCTGTTTGATAAAAGGCTCTTGTGGAACTTTGATTGGCTTCATTTCCTGCCCATCTATTTTTTTCTGATTTATTTTTTATCACGGTTTTTAAAACTTCACAAGCACTTGCTATGTCTTTATTGCGTATAGCTTTTTTAATGCTTAAAGCCTCATCATAATATAAACAAGGTATTAAAAGCCCTTCGGCTGAAAGCCTTATACGGTTACAACTATCACAAAAATCATGGCTATGTGGATCAATAATGCCAAACTCATACCCATCTTCAAGTTCATAAATAGTCGCAGGTGCATTTGGACTTTTTTGTCCTTGTTTAAAAGAATACTTTTGAGCAATGATATTTAAAATTTCTGTTGATTTTAAGCCTTTTAAATCTCCATAAGCATGATAATTTTCCATAAATTCTATAAAGCGAATTTGGCTTTTGCGTGCTTTGGCAAATTCTAAAAGATCGATAAATTCACTATCATTAATTCCTTTAAGCGCTACGGTGTTAAATTTAATATTAAAACCTAATTCTAAAGCCTCATTAATACCATTTAACACATCTTTGAGTATGTTTTTTTGAGCTAATTTAAAGGCCACTTCTTCTTTTAAAGTATCCAAAGAGATGTTAATTCTTTTTAAGCCCGCTTGTTTTAAATCCTTTGCTTGTTGTTTTAATAAAGAAGCATTAGTAGTAAGCGCTAGATCTATATCTTGCTTATACTCACTAATCATAGCAATAAATTTATGCAAATCTTTTCTTACTAAAGGCTCACCACCTGTAATACGAATTTTCTTAACTCCTTCATCAATGCAAACTTTAACAAACATAAAAAGTTCTTCAAATGATAAAAGATTTTCCTTAGCACTCCATTCAAATGGAGTTTTTGGCATACAATAAAGGCAACGAAAATTACATCTTTGTGTTACTGAAATTCTTAAATAATCAATCACTCTTCCATAGCTATCTACTAACATCAAAGGCCTTTATAATAATTTATTAAATTTTAAAATAAGCTCAACCCTGCCCATACCTATACGCAAATCTTTGGCAATTTGCTCTATGGATTTTTTTTGATTAAAAAGTTCTATAACTTTTTGCTCTTCATTATCATAGCTTGGGCTTAATTTTGTAATACTTTGAGTTTTTTGTTCTAAATTTAATAAACGATTTTTTTGCTCACTTTGAAATTCTTCAATAACTTCTTCTACTTCTTTTAAAGCGCTTAAAATAGGAATGATATTTTGATTGATTTTTTGTTCTAGCACCTGCAAAAGCTCTTCTTTTAATTCTTCTCTTATGGCTTCAGTGTCTATTTCTTCTTTTTCTTGCTCTTGCTCATCTAAACTTTCTTTTTTTAAATAATGATATTGTTTATTTAAATCTTCTATCATTTTACCAAGCTCATTAATCTTAACAATACTTTCTTTTTCTTTAATCATCATATAAGCAAACATAGCAAAAATTAATAAAGCTACAACTAGCCACAATAATAAATCACTATCCATTTTCTTGCTCCTTTAAAATTTTAATCATTGCTCTTTGCATATTTGCTACAAAATTATCATACACAAGCTCATCTTCTGCTTTTATTTGCGTGATTTTTGCTTCATTCTCATTTAATGCTTTAAAAAAAATACTAATTTTTTGACCATTTAAATTAAATCTAGCATAATAATCTTCATCTTGCATTAAACACCTATCTTTAAATTGAATATGTGTAAAATTTACCCCAATCACAAAAGATTTATATTTTAAATTAACAAATAATTTTGTTTTATTAATATCATTTTTTATCAAATACAATTCTTGCTTTAAATCCATAAGCAAATCAAAAATCAACTGCTCACCCTCGCTAAATTCTACCCTTGAAGCAAGCTTTTTCCATTTGCTTAAATTGACATAATTATTACTTGAAACATATTCTTGCAAAAACTCTTCATATCTTTCTTTGCTCTCTTCAAATTCTAATTCCAAAGAGCTTTTAAAAAATTTCATCTCCATAAAAGATCAACCCATATAAAAATAAAAAAGACTATACTTAAATACCCATTTAAAGTAAAAAATGCTTTGTCAATTTTTGCAAAATTCTTTCTAACAATGCGGTGCTCAAAAAATAAAATAACAGCACTAACAATCACACCTAAAAATGCAATATTTCCTGTTGGAGCTACCCAAACAAATAAAAACCAAAAAAGCACTGCTAAAACATGACAAAATGCTGAGATAAACAAGGTCGCTTCAAGCCCAAATTTAGCAGGTATAGAGTGCAAGCCTGTCTTTTTATCATACTCCATATCTTGCAAAGCATAAAGTAAATCAAAACCAGCTGTCCAAAAAGTAACACCCAAACACAAAATAACACTATAAATTTCAATACTTCCCAAAACCACAATACTGCCTGCAATAGGAGCAAGTCCTAAGCAAAATCCTAATACTAAATGCGCTAGGGATGAAAATCTTTTAAAGGCTGAATAAATAGCTAAAATAAACAATACCGGCAAAGAAAGAGCAAAGGCTAGTTTGTTGATAAAATAACTTGCCAAAACAAAAATAATAGCATTTAAAATAATAAAAAGTAAAATGCTAGTTTTACCTATACGACCATCGATATTAGGTCTATTTGCACATCTTGGATTGTTTCTATCAATGTCCTCATCCATCAAACGATTGATTGCCATTGCAAAATTTCTTGCACTTACCGCGCAAATAACACCCAAAAACAAAGCTTTAAAACCAAACCAAGTGCTATCATTTAAAATAACAGAAGCTACAATCATCGAAACAAACAAAAATGGTAAAGCAAAAATAGAATGCTTAAAAACAATCAAGTCCAAAATATCTTTTAATTTTTCTTTTAATAAAGGCATTTTTTCTCTTTATAATATATTTTTGTTATGATTTTACTAAAATAATTTTAAATTTAGGATATTTTTACGATGTTTTTTGAATTTGCACTCATTGGAACTACTGCAAGTGGCAAAACAGAACTTGCTAACAAACTAGCTTATGAATTTAATGCAAGTATTTTAAGCCTTGATAGTCTTTGCGTGTATAAACAAATCAACATCGCTTCAGCCAAAACAGAGCAAAAAACCTTAGATGAGCTTGATTATTTTGGAATAAATTTATTAAATGTTAATGAGCATTTTAATATCGCTTTGTTTTTTGAAGAATACAAAAAAGCAAAAGCCTTTGCTCAAAAAAACAATCAAATGCTTATCATCACAGGTGGAACTAGTTTTTATTTAAAAGCTTTAATGGATGGCTTGAGTGAAAATTTCAAAGAAAGTCAAAGCACGCTAAGTAATGATGAAATTTATCATTTAATGATAAAAATTGATCCACATACCAAAATAGAAAAAAACGACACCTATCGCTTAAAAAAATGGCTTGGAATTTATGAGCAAACTAATAAAATCCCAAGCGAAGTTTTAAAAGAAACAAAACAAGAAGCTTTAATTAAAAAACTTGATATTTTTGAAATTTCTTGGCAAAAAGATCTTTTGGAAAAACGCATTATTAAACGCACTAAAAATATGCTTGATGAGGGTTTAATAGATGAAGCTAAAATGCTATATAGTAACTACGATCATCATTTAAAAGCACTAAATTCCATAGGCTTAAAAGAATGTAAAGATTTTTTAGATAAAAAAATAAATTTAAACGAGCTTGAAGAACTCATCATCATTCACACAAGACAACTTGCCAAAAGACAAAGAACTTTTAATAAAAAATTCAACAAAGAAATTTTAGATTTTCAAAACGCTTATGAAAATTTAAAAGCTTATATTTTAAAAAAACATCAAGGCTGAGTGTTTAAGACATTTAATTTATCTTTACATAAATTTTGCCAATTGCTTGTTGTGTTAATATCTATACAATTTTGCAAACTTTGCTTTTGATTTTGCATATCTTTTAAATCTTCATAAATATTACTTTGCATATAAAAAGCTCTTGCGCGCTCATCATCTTTTAAAGGATTAGCAAGCAAATCTTTAAACAAAGTTAAGGCTTGTTGAGCTTGATTGTTTTGTTTTAAGGCTTTGATATAGATAAATTCTAAATCCGGACTAAAAAGATTTACTCCTTTTAAATTTTGATAATCAATAGCCTTTGGAGCATAAGTTAAAATACTTGTTAGAAAATTATTTTTTTCACAATAACGCAAAAACTCATAATATAATTCCACCATACGATAATTCATAGGAAATTGCTCTAGTTTTTGCAAAGTTCTTATCATAGCATTATAATCTTGCAATTTAAGTTCAGCAAAAAATTTAATATAATTTGCTTCAAATTTTTCATCATCGCTAATAATAGTTCTTGTATTTAAAATATCATTAATTGTTTTTACAACAAAACGATAACGCTTATCTTTAAGCGCTAAATCAGCACTTTGAAGTTTATAAAAAATAATATCATCATTTTCATTTTCAACTATATATTTTTTAGCTTCTTCTATACGAGTAGTACGCTTAAAGCATTCAAGCATTTGTTTTTTATTTTGTATTTTATTTCCCACATCATAGACCTTAAAATCATCATATATTTTAACAGCAGCTAAGCACTCATCATTTTTTAAATTTTGTTCTAAAACTAAAATAGCAGCTTGTTCTAAAAGATTTTTGATTTCTTTGTTGGAATATTTTTCTATGTCTTTTTGATAACTTACAACTTTTTCATAATTTTTTTCTTGAAAATATAATCTCACATTATCAAATAAAGCCATACCAGAAATTTCTCCAGCATACTTTTGCATGATCTCTTCATATCTTTGATGTAAAAAACTTGCATTATTATCTTTTAAATATAAGAAATTTTTATCTTGAGCTTCTTTTATTAAACTCACATATTCACCCAAAGGAAAATCTTCCGTGTAAAGATCTAAATACTTTTGAGCTTTAGTATGTTCATTTGCATTTAACAAAGCCAAAGAAAGATCTTTTAATACTCTTTCATATTCTTTATCGACTTTAGTCAAATGCGTAAAAATATACTCATAAATTTTAGAACTTAAATCATAAATTCTATGATTACTAAAAGCCTTAGCTAAGGATAAAGAATTTTCTAAATCACTCATAAAAAATTCAGGATTTGATTCTAAAATTTTACTTGCTAACTCCTTGGCTTCTTTTGTATTTTGCGCTTCTAAATAATTTTTAGACAAAAATAAAGCAGCTCTACTAGCTAAATCTGCATTCGGAGTAGAATAATACACATCTTGATAAATATTATTTGCTATATTTTTTTTACCCAAATGATATAAATAATCTGCATAATCAAGTAAAGCTATTATGGTATATTTATCGTCTTTGTGCTCAGTGCTTAAAGTATCAATAATATAATCGACATTAGATCTTTGAGATAAGCCCATATAAACTCTCATCATGATATACATTACTTCCGTATAATCTTTATCATTAATATAAGTTCTCACCCATCTTTTAGCATCATCTAGCATTTGCTCTAAAATTTGCTGATCTTTATCAAGCTCATAAGTGTAAAGCTTATTTTGCGCTCTTAATTTATAAAGCTCAAATTCATTCATAAATACACTACCTTGATAACGCTTAATAGCATTAACAGCATCTCGTAAAACTTGATCGTATTTTTTGGCTTCATATTCTTGTTTGATATTAAAATAAGCATTAAAATCTGCACTTTTTGAAGTTTCCATAGGATTAGAATTTAAATCCAATGCTCCAATATAAGGCATTAATGCATCATCAAAATAAATATCAAAATCAAGTCCATCGCTAGGTTTATAATACCTTAAATCCTTAGTAAAAATAAACACAAAATGTTTAGAAGTATCTCCATTTTGACTTTGAATTTCTTTAGCATTAAAAATATCTTGAGAATAATTAAACATTTTAGCTAAAATTTTAGGATATATTTTAATTGTCAAAAAAGTTTGGTGTTTTTCAAAATAAATTGTAAAATCATCAAATTCTTTATTTTGAAATTGCATATTACTAACGCCCAAAACATTACACTCAAAATGAGTTTTTTCAAATTCAAAAATACTCTTGCAAGTAAAATCTTTATTATCTTTTAAATGCAAAAGTGTAAAGGGACGATTTTGTTCTTCCCCTTTATTAACAATAACCTCAAAAGAAAATATATAATTTATGCTTAATAATAATAAAAATAAAATCCTTATCATGAGCGTGATTATAGCAATATTATTTCACAAAAGCAAAAACGCACATGATAAGCTTCCGATAAAACATAAACTTAAAATAATCTTTTGCTTAATATCTAAATTTATACTCTTTATAGATTGACTTTTTTTAAAAAAGATATAAATTAAAATTTTCAAATAAGCATAAAGCATGATCATGGAACTTAAAGCTATAGCAAATACAAGCACATAATAGCCTGAATTTAAAATAGAAGCTAAAATTAAAATTTTACCCCAAAAAATCCCAAAAGGTGGAATTCCTGCTATACATAAAATAAACATAGCTAATATTATAGATAATACGGGTCTTTGATCAAATAAGCCAGAAAAACTTTCAAATGAGCTTTTTTGAAATAAACTTAAGATTAAAAAAATTCCATAGTTTGCAAAAGCAAAAGAAACCCAATAAACGAACAAGGCAAAAATTGAAAGCAGGTAAGAAGTTCCATCTCCTTGAGAACTCACACTCATACTAGAAACAATAACAGCCAATATAAAAGAAGAATGAGTAATAGAGCTATATGCAAGCATTTTTTTTGCGTCTTTTTGAATTAAAGCTACTATGCTTACAGCAAGCATAGAAAAAATTGCTAACGATGCGACTATATATTCAAATTTTACTCCACCGCCTAAAGCAGAAAAAATTCTTAAAACTACTATTATCATAGCAATTTTTGGAACAATAGATATGAAAGCTATAAAATTTGTATGAACTCCACAATATACATCTTTTAGCCAAAAATGAAAAGGAGCGATAGAAAGTTTTACTCCAACAATAACCAAAAACATCACTCCAGCACATAATAATACAGGATCTGAAATATATTCAGAATGCAATAAATTATCCAAATCCAAAGACTTTGTTTTTAAATACACAAAAGCACAAGCAAAAACAAAAAATCCAGCCCCTACTGCAGCTAAGGCAAAATATTTTATGCTAGAACTAATAGCATTATGAGTTCCTCTTAATGCTATTAATGTATAAAGAGCTAAAGAAGATCCTTCTAAAGCTAGGAAAATCACAATCAAATTAGTACTTGAAACCATTAATATTAAGGAAGCAACCATAAACAAAAATAAAGAAAAAAATTCTGCTCTTTGTTCATCTTTGTCTATAAGCAAATAAAGTATAGAAAAAAACAAAATAATTATTTGCGCAAAAATTGCATAATTATCGCTTACAAATAAACCAAAAAAAGCATGAGAATTATCTAAAACAAAACCATTATAAAGCAATAAAAAACACAAAGTGCTAAGCAAAGCTATAACACTTGCTCCTATATAAAAATTTCTAGAAAGTTTTTTAAATGCACTCAATAAAAGTAATGCAATAGCCCAAAAAAGCAATGACAACACAGGAAATAATAATACAAAATTTAATTTTTCTAAACTAAAACCACTCATTAAAAACCTCTTATACTATCTATGATTTTTTGATTTTCTATAGCGATATTTCTTGTTTGCATAACTTCAAGAATACTATTTACATTAGAAGCAATTTGATCTAGCATAGCACTTGGAACTACCCCTAAATAAATCACTAATGCACTTAAAATACTTAAAACAAAAATTTCACCTTTTTTAAGCGTAAATTTACTGCACACTTCTTCTTCGCAAGTAGCAAAAAACATATTTCTATAAATATTTAGCATATAAATAGCTCCTAAAACGATTACACCGCCCGCAAATAATGCATACCATAAATTTACACTTGCCACACCTTGCAAGATCAAAAACTCACCTACAAAGGAAATAGTCAAAGGTAATGAAATAGATGAAAACAACAATACTGCAAAGAAAAAGCTAAATAATGGAGCTGTTTTAACTAAATTTTTATAAAAGTCTAAATCAAAAGTTTGATATCTTTTGTAAAGCATATAAGCGGCTAAAAATAAGCCACCTGTTACTATACCATGTGCAAACATATAAAATACAGAACCACTAACCCCATTATAAGTAAAAGTTACGATACCTAAAATTACCACACCCAAATGCGAAATTGAGCTATAAGCAATTAATTCTTTTAAATCCTTGGCTTTAAAAGCAATTAAGGCTGCATATAAAATTCCAACTATACATAAAATAGCAAGTAAAGAATAATAATGATTCAAAGTATCAGGCGCTAAAGGCAAAATAAATCTTAAAAACCCAAAAGGTGCCATTTTAAAGCTTACAAGCATTACAGATACTAAAGTCGGACTTTTGGTATAAACCTTTGGAGCCCAAGTATGAAAAGGAAATAAAGGACTTTTAATCGCAAAAGCAATAAAAAATCCTACAAATATTAGATTTTGTGCATTCTCAGGTATAAAAAATTCACTCTTATACCAAGCTAACAAATCAAAACTCCAATATCCAAAACTTTGATAATACAAAAATCCCACATAAATAATAGCTAAAAGCATAAGCATAGAACCGCAAAATGCATAAATGAAAAATTTAATCCCTGCCTTATAATTATCTGAATATCTACCTATTAAATAAATAAGCGGTATAAGAGAAAACTCCCAAAATACATAAAACAATAAAGCATCCAATGAAGCAAAAAGTCCTACAATGCAAAATTGTAATAAAAATATACTTATTACAACACTTTTATCTTGAATATCCAAACATATAAAAGATAAAAAAATCATAATAGAACAAAGTAATATTAAATAAAGCGCTATAGCATCTACACCTATGTGAAAATTAACCATCAAAGAATTTAAACTAAATTCATAAGCCATGCTACCATCGTAGTTAAATAACAAAAAAACATTAAAAACTAAAATCAAAAAACTAACTAAAACAGCAAAGGACTTGCTATCTTCTTTTTGTAAAAATAAAGCTATAAAAGCCGCAAAAAATGGAAATAACATTAATAAACCAAGCATATTACACCGCCAAAGCTAAACAAAATAAACACACAAAAGCCAAAACTACAATTCTTAAAGCCAAAGAATAATCCTTACCCATACTAAGAACCCTAGCAAATGTTTTAAGGAAAAATGCAATACTATCTACCAAAGCATCTAAAATTTCTTTATCAGCTTTTCTTAAAAATTCACAAAATAAAGCATACTTACTAACAATAAATTGATGATAAAATTTTGGTATGTAGTATTCATTAAACAAAAGTTTGTAAATACTTGTTTTAGAAAGTGATGGTTTAAACCAATTTTTCCAATAAGCTATGATAGCTAAAAGCACTCCAAGTACCGCAGAAACACTTGCAAGTATCATAACTAAAGAATTTTGACCATCAATAAAAGCTAAATTTTTACTTACAAAATCCATAAAGCTATGCTCAAAAAATCCTGCTATAATAGCAAGTAAAGCCAAAGGACTCATCGCAAGCAAAGCTATTTTACTAGCTTCATGGGGATGTTCTTCATGTCTTTTTGGAGTAAAAAATACAAGCATTAAAAGTCTAAAGCTATAAAAAGCTGTCATAAAAGCTGCTATTAAAAGTACTAAAAAAATTCCATGATGATGGCTTATAAAAGAAAATCCTAAAATTAAATCTTTAGAGAAAAATCCTGCAAAAGGATAAATTCCTGCTAAAGCTAAAGAACCTATAAGCATTAAAATAGCACTAAAACGCATACTTTTATAAAGTCCACCCATTTTACTAATGTCAAGCTTATCATTCATAGCATGCATAACATTACCCGCACCTAAGAATAATAAAGATTTAAAAAATGCATGAGTTGCAAGATGAAATAAAGCTATTGCATAAGCTCCAAGACCTGCTGCTACAAACATATACCCAAGTTGAGAAAGCGTCGAATATGCAATAATTCTTTTTAAATCTTTAGCTACCATAGCCATAGAAGCAGCAAAAAGCGCTACAAAAGCTCCAAGTATAGCGATAAAATACCCTACTTCAGGAACTTGTAAATAAAGCTCCCCTGCGCGAATTACCAAATAAACTCCCGCAGTAACCATAGTAGCAGCATGGATTAGAGCTGAAACTGGCGTAGGTCCTGCCATAGCATCAGCAAGCCAAGTATGGAAAGGAAATTGTGCTGATTTACCCATAGCACCTACAAAAAGTAAAAGTGCTATTAAAATCAAAATCACATCATTTTCATGCCCTAAAGATAAAAGGGTAAAAAATTCATCATATTTTAAAGAGTTAAATTCTATATAAATTAAGAAAATTCCTAAAAGCAAAGCCAAATCTGCAATTCTATTCATGATAAATGCTTCATTAGCAGCAAAAGTGTATTTTTCATTATGATACCAAAAACCTATCAAAAGCCATGAGCAAAGTCCAACACCTTCCCAACCTATAAAAAGTCCTAAGAAATTATCACTCATAATCAAAAACATCATAGAAAAAACAAAAAGTCCCAAATAGCTAAAATAGCGATTAAACCCTTCATCATGCTCCATATAAAATATACTATATAAATGCACAAAAGTCGCTACTATACTTACCACATTCATCATAATCAAAGTAATAGAGTCTATTTTAAAACCAAAACTAACATCTACTAAAGATATCCAAGTACCAAGTTCAAAATTAAAATGCACTCCATTATTTAATAAAATAATTGAAGCAAGAGCTGAAAAAGCTATAAATAAAGAAGCTAAATAACCTAAAATAATTTTCTTAGCACTAAAAGCAAAAATACCTAAAATAACAGCTGAAGCCAAAGGAGAAAAAAGTGCAATTAAAGCTAAATTTTGCATTTTATCTCTCCTTTTTCAGCTAAAGAGCTAAGCTCTAGTGTTCCTGTTTTTCTATACCATAAAACACAAAGCGCTATCCCAACAGCTACTTCACAAGCTGCAACTCCCATTACAAATAAAGCAAAAATTTGACCTTCTATGTCTTTATGAGAAGCTCCTGCTGTAACTAAAGCCAAATTAGCAGCATTTAATAGAATTTCACTTGAAATAAAAAGCATAATTAAATTTTGGCGTTTTATGATACCTATTAGACCAATGATAAACATCAAAATAGCCACAATGTAGTATTTTTCTAACATCATTGTTCGTCCTTTTTTACATTTTTTTGAGTAAGTGCTATAGCACAAATTAAAGCTATTAAAAGTAAAATTGCCATAAATTCAAAAGCAAGCATATATTTTGTAAATAGAGCAAAGCCTATTTGCTGAGTAGAATCAAGACTATAAACTTCACTAGTTTCATTTAAACCAAACTCATATCCCATAATAATACTAACTAATAAAACAGCACTAAAAATCACAGCAAAAATGAAGATTCTTTTACCTTTTAAACTTTCTTTTACTTTTATAGAAGCATCAAAAAACATCATAGCAAAACTATAAAGACCTAAAATAGCTCCACTGTAAACAATTATTTGAATTGCTCCAATAAATTCAGCATTAAGTAAAAAATAAAATCCACTTAAAAAAACCATAGCCACAGCCAAAGAACTGATAGCATAAAGCACGCTAGTGCTTAAAACACTAATTAAAAAAAATCCCAACACCAAAACACTTAATAAACAAAAAGCTATCGTTTCAAACATTTTCTTCCTTTGGAGCATCTTGCTGTCTTTGCAAATCTATCTCATAATAATTTGGAGTTTTCTTTACTAAATCATCAGCATCTTTTCTTAAACTACCACTTCCTTCAAACACCACTTGATTTTTAAGCTCATCGATAGGGGTTAAAAAATCTTCCTTTTGACCAAAATAAGATCTTTGCTCTGCGGCATTTTCATATTCTTTACCATGCACAATGGCAAGTTCAGGACAAACATCAGCGCAAAATCCACAATAAATACAACGCCCTAAATTAATACTATAATTTTCGACCTTTTTGCGTCCATCTTCGCTTAAACTCGTTTCCATTCTTATACAATTACTAATGCAAATTTTTTCACACAAGCCACAACCAATACAACATTCATTTTCACTTTCAATAAAACGCATCAAACGATGAACTGCACGATATCTATCATCTAAAGCAACTTTTTCCATAGGATATTTAATCGTTGCGCTATTGTTTTTTTTAAACATTTCTCTTAATACGACAAATAAACCTACAAAAAGCTCTGTATTTAAAGAACGCTTGATTACTTGTATGAATTTTTCATAAGTATTTTGAGGATTTTTACGCTCAAAATCTACTTTAAAATAACCTTTTTTCATTGTTTTTTCCTATATCACAAGCACTAAAGCACTAATTAATAAATTTAAAACCGCTAAAGGTATTAAAATCAAATAACACATTCTCATTACTTGATCAGGACGCAGTTGCGGAAAAGCACCTCTAGCCCAAAAATACCAAAAGAACACAAAAGACACTTTCAAAAGCATCATAATAGCCCCTGGTATAATCCAAAAATCATTAAATCCACCCAAAAATAAAAGCGATATCATAATCGCTCCGGTAATCATGGCTGTATATTCTCCGATAAAAAACATACCCCATCTAAGTCCGCTATATTCAGTGCCATAACCTGAAACAAGTTCAGTTTCGTTTTCACTTAAACAAAGTGGAGTTCTATTAGTTTCTATAAAAATAGCTATCACAAATAAAATAAAAGCTAAAGGTTGTTTAAAAATAAGCCAAGAAAGTATGCCATCACTTTGATAGTTATTAATATCTACTAAAGACAAAGATCCAACAAGCATTACAACACACACCAAAGAAAGCCCTGCAACGCTCTCATAAGAGATAATAGAAACAAGCCCTCTTGCCCCGCCTAGCAGCGACCATTTATTATTACTTGCTAAACCTCCTAAAAAAATCGCATAAAAACTAACTCCACCCATACCTACAACAAAAAGCAAGGCTACATTAATATCAGCGATAATAGGACGAATCACTCTACCAAATAAAGTAAATTCAGGAAAAATAGGTATAGCTGCAATTGCTACAAAAGCACAAATTGCTGCAATCAATGGAGCAATTAAAAATACCACTTTTTGAGCATAAGTTGGCACTATATCCTCTTTAGTAAAAAGTTTAATCATATCAGCAACTACTTGAAGCAATCCAAAAGGACCTACCATATCAGGCCCTAAACGACGATGAAATAAAGCCAAAGCCTTTCTTTCAAGATAAGTTGCCAAGCCTGCTAAAGTAGCAAAAATAGCTATAACAAGCACGCATTTTATAATTGTTTCTACAATAAAAAAAGTAATATCACTCATATTTTAGCTCCTGCTTTTTCAAGCCAAACTTTTACATATCGAGTATTATCAAATAAAGATTTATAATCAATCTTACTATCATAATCCCCTAAATACGCACCATTTTCTAAAGATTCATCACATTTTACACTTATAGCAATTTGAGTTTTTTCATTTTTTAAAATAACACTATCATCTTGGTTTAAATCAAATTTTTGCATTAAATCAGACGATAAAAATAAAGCTCCAACCTCATTAAAAGCTCTATTACTAAGCTTTGAAAACTGATGAATGCTATTTGCATGATATAAAGTTAAATTTCCTTCATTTTGCTCTTTAACTTCTTGAACACTTAATGTTTTTTCAAACTCAAAATGGGAAAAATCGAGCTCATAACCTCTATGATTTACCCCACCATTATCATAATGATTTTCTAACTCATCAAAGTCAATTACCCTAAAGCCTTTATTTTGTGGTAAAAATTTAGTATAGTTGATTGTAAATTCTTCATCAAAACCTAAGGCATTTGCCAAATCATTTAAAAAATAACCTTTAAATTCTAAAGCCGCATTTGTAGGAACTAATCTTTTATCATAATTTACAAAGCTACCTTCTTGTTGATTTAAACTAGAACTTGCAAGATCAAAATGCCCATCATAAGAAAAAGTAAAATCGCCTTTTTCGTTATAACCTAATGTTTTTCCTGCTTGAAAATCTTGACTTAAATCACAAATTAAACTCACGCCTAAGGTATTAGTGCAAGTTGGATTTAAAAAGACTTTAAAATCAGTATATTTTTGCACCAAAGCACAAAGTTTTGCTAGCTTGACGCTTTGCTCATCATAGTAAAAATCACTTCCTATAATAAGTGTAAATTTTTGCTTTTTTGCGAGTAAAGTTTCTAAAATATCCTCATCTATGCCAAAATTTTTCGCATAATTTGATCTTTGCACCTCTATGCTTTTTTTAATTTTTTTAGGCACAAGTTTTTTAACTTCTTCTATAATAGTTTCGCCGTTTTCATTTTGCTTTTCTATCTTTTCAGTAACTTCTTCATTGATAGTTTCTTCTATTTCTTTTGTATCTTGATAATACGCATTTTCTAATGTGTTTTTAAAATCCTGCGGAAGCTCTTTGGCAAATTTTTGCAAGATAAATAATAAAATACTTTCATTATCTTTAATATCATGATTAATCTGCAAGAAATTTTTAGAATATTTATCCACGCCTTTATCTTTTATAGGGTGAAAATATAGCCCTGCACCTTTATTCATTACCAAAGCGTTATTAACTTTATATCCTAGCGTTGGCGCATCATAGCGTAAAAATGAACCTACGATGATTAAAAAATCACTTTGAGTGATATCGTCTGTATTTGCATTATACATTGCATTTGCATTTTGATAAAAACAAGCTAGGAAATCTTGGAATTTTTTAGCTTCATGATTTATAAGATTAAGATTAAATTTTTTACTTAAATTTTGCAAGATTAAAGCTTCTTCATTAGTAATAAAACTATTAAATAAAATATTTTTTATTTCATCATTTTTTATCATATTTACTAATTTTTCAAAAGCTTTTTCGTCTTTACCTTGAACTTCATTTTGAGTATTAAAACCATATCTTGCAGCTTTATTTAGCGTAGCAAAAGCAAAATCATTGCTCACTCTATAAATTTTTTCTTTTTGATTATTAATGCTAGTTTGTTTAATATCATAATACATCAACTCACAATCACTTGAATGGGGATTACTAGCTGGAATTTTCTTTAGCTCCCAAGCATTAGATGTATATTGAAAAGCCGAACCCACCAAAGCTCCCGTTGGACATACACTTGTACATTCTCCACAAAAAGAACAATCAAGTATATCGCCACCATTTGGCGCAATTAAACTCTTTTGAAATTTAGTCCAAATAGCTAGCGCATCTTTACTCATACTTTCTTTAAAGCTTGTATCAGGTGCGCTTGCTCCTCTTGGAGTAGTTTTTAAAGCGCTTTCTCCTATTTTATCTTTACAAACTGTGATACATCTTTCACACACGATACATAAAGCCGGATCATAATTAATCTCACCCCATTTTTTATGCTCTTTATGGGTATCTTTAATCCAATAATTTTGCACATTTACTCTTGCTTTGTGTGTAAAGTTTTGAAGCTCACACTCACCGGATTTATCACATACTCCACATTGCAAAGGATGATTAATGCAATATGCTTGCATGATAGCATTACGCTCATCCCATAAATTTGGCAAATCACTTTCTACTACCATACCTTCTTTAACTTTAGTATTACAAGAATAAACCTTTTTACCATCAGCTTCTACCATACACATACGACAAGCAAGTGTTGGAGAACAACCATTTAAATAACAAATTGCGGGAATGAAAATATCATTTTTTCTTGCGACATTTAAGATATACTCACCCTCATATGCCTCACATTCTATACCATTAATGATAACTTTCATTTTATAACCTTAACTTGAGCTTTTGAAAAAGCAAAATCAGCGCTTTCATAATCAAACAAAGCCACCGTGCCTTTCAAATCATGATTGATTTTTACTATAGTTGTAAATTCTTGAGTGTTTATTTTTAAATTAATTTTATCCCCATCCTTAACCTTAGCAATTAAAGCAAAAGAAGAAGAGCAATGCAAATTTTTGTCCTCTAAAGGTGCTTGCATGATAATAGTTCCATCAAAATTATCAAGTTCTAAAAGCTCACTAAAAGAATTTTGTATTGACAAATTTTCTTCATTTTCATTAGAGCAAATTAGCAAAAGATTAAATTTATGACAAAGTTTTTCTAAAAAATACTTAATATTTTCAAAATCTTTATGTTGATATAAATTTTCATCAAAAATAATACATTTTGCTTCTTTTAAAAACTCTAAAATCTCTAAAGCTTCTTCTTCACCAAAGCAAGATTCAGCACTTAAATACCCCTCATCAAATTCGTTAAATTCAGTCTCCAAGCTCATCTTACAAAGCAAAGCAAGCACAAAAGGCACACTTGCAATCTCACATTTATAAAAGTTTGCTTTTAAATTTTTATCCTCTAAACAAGAAATATTATAATTTTTACTTTTGTTAAGCTTAGCGCAAAGTGAAGGATTTTTCAAAGAAAGCAAATCCACAAAACACAAAGCATTTAAGCCTTCTTGATATTTTGCTAATTTCATTGTCCTACCTTTTTAAAAACTATAGTCCAATCTACTTGATTAAATTTTAAAGAATTTAAAAGTTCACAATTTTGCTCTTTTATGAAAGCAAAACTTTTTTCTACATTAGAAAAATCTCCTATTTCAAATAAAACTACTAAAACTTCACCCATATAGGCATTTTGAATGATTTGCTCTAAATCCTTAAACAAATCTTGACTTTTTCTTAAATCCACGCGTCTCATCGATCTATCTCGCCTAAAACTATATTAATACTTCCTAAAATTGCCACTGCATCAGCCAAATATGATCCAACAAGCATTTCTTCTAAAAATGCACAATGAAAAAAGCTTGGGGTTCTAGCTCTTAATCTATATGGTCTACCGCTACCATCTGAGTGGATAAAAAATCCAAGTTCGCCTTTTGGACTTTCAGTTGGCACATACACCTCTCCTTTTGGTGGTTTTAGACCTTGGGTTACTAGGACAAAATGTTGCATAAGAGAATAATTTTGCGTCATGATTTGCTCTTTTGAAGCGCTTACATATTCAGGATGATTGCATAAAATTTCAGGCGGAGTATCTTGATAAAGCTTAGCACATTGAACTAAAATTTTTAAACTTTCTCTAAATTCT
This sequence comes from Campylobacter sp. IFREMER_LSEM_CL1097, assembly GCF_025772225.1. Lineage (NCBI taxonomy): Bacteria > Pseudomonadati > Campylobacterota > Epsilonproteobacteria > Campylobacterales > Campylobacteraceae > Campylobacter > Campylobacter sp. IFREMER_LSEM_CL1097. The sequence continues at coordinate 117,519 of NZ_JAKMRT010000002.1, forward strand.
TGCATATAAACCTTATATCTTGCATAAGAATCACCCATTTTGGCCACAGGCACGCCAAAATCTACCTCATCATAAAGCAAATAAGGCTCTTCTTTTCTAACATCATAAGCAATACCACTTCCTCTTAGCATAACCCCACTACAACCCCAACTTAGCGCTTGTTCTTTGCTTACAACTCCTACATTTTCAGTTCTTACACGCCAAATTCTATTATCATCAAGCAAAGCTTCATAATCTTTTATATCATTTGGAAATTTATTACAAAATACCAAAAGTTCATCTAAAAAACCTTCAGGTAAATCAAGCATTACCCCGCCTATTCTCATAGATGAATGCGTAAGTCTTGCCCCGCAATATTTTTCTATTAGATCAAGCACATACTCACGCTCTCTAAAGCAGTATAAAAATACTGTCATCGCGCCAATATCAAGTGCATGTGTAGCAAGCCATAACAAATGCGAAGCAATACGGTTTAACTCAAGTAAAATCATCCTTATCACACTTGCTCTGCGTGGAATTTCCAAACCACAAAGTTTTTCCACAGCAGCTACATAGGCATAATTATTTGCACTAGCTGCGATATAATCCATTCTATCAGTAGTTGGGATAAACTCTTGATAGATCATATTTTCAGCCATTTTTTCCATACCACGATGCATATAACCTATACAAGGAGCAGCCTTGGTGATTTCTTCTCCATCAAGCTCTAAAATAAGGCGTAAATTTCCATGAGCACTTGGATGTTGAGGGCCAAGATTTACTATCATGGTGCCATCTTCACGCTCAAAGCTTATATTTTCATAATAAGGTTTTAATTTAGTAGAAATTTGCATTTTATCTTCTCTTATCTAAAATTTTTACTTGCGTTCTTTTGGCTTTTTTCACAAAAGGCACGCCACCTTCTTCTTGATATTCTTGTAGGTATTTATCCTCTCTTGGAGCTTCGCCTTTACCAACCTCATGATAAATTCTACTAAAGTTTAGCGTGTCTTTTTCATCTACAAAACCTGGATCTCTATTTTCTTCACCTACAACCTCGCGGTATTCTTTTCCAAAAATTTTATCTATCTCATACCACTTAGCAAATTCATCACCATGCAAAGGATAGCTTTTTAAAAAAGGATGTCCATACCAATCATCAGGCATTAAAAGTCTTTTTAAATTTGGATGATTGATGATGAAAATTCCAAACATATCATATATTTCTCTCTCACACCAATTAGCACCTTTAAAAACCCTTATAACACTTTGAAGCCTTTCTTTTAAACCAACGAAAGTTTTTATTCTCACTCTTAAATTTTTCTCCATATTTAAAAGCTGATAATATACTTCAAAACCCTGTTTTTGAGCGACAAAATCAATCGCACTTGCGTCAGTAAAACAGCTATAACCTAAATTCTTAAGCTTATCAAGAATAGCAACATTATCATCTTTGTTTATCTCAATCACCCAAAAATCAAGCTCTATAAAAGAATTTTTTAACTCAAATTCTTGGCTTAAAATTTGATGATCACTCTCAAAAACACTACCCTCTGTGCTTAGTTTTTTAGTTGCAGGTGCATGGTAAAATCTATCCTCATAATAATTTTTTAGCTGAGCATTTTTCTTATCGCTATATTTTCTCATCATATAAGCCTTTTTGGAGCTATTTTTCTGCTTGCTTTTTCTTTACGAATTCTTTTTTGCAAAATCATCAAAGCAAATTGAAAAGTTTCAGGACGCGGGGCACAGCCTGGTACATAAATATCAACAGGAATAATCCTATCCACTCCTTGGACAGTAGAATAGGTATTAAACATACCGCCGGTATTTGCACAAGAACCCATAGAAATAACCCATTTAGGATCAGGCATTTGATCATAAAGTCTTCTTGTAAATTCAGCATGTTTTTTACTTAAAGTACCCGCTATAATCATTACTTCAGATTGTCTTGGACTTGCTCTAAAAATTGTTCCAAATCTATCAAAATCATATCTTGCACCACCTGCTGCCATCATTTCAATAGCACAACAGGCAAGTCCATAAGATAGTGCCCATAAAGAATTACTTCTACCCCATTGCACTAACTTATCAACCGTAGTTAAAACAACTGGCGCATTACTCATTTTTTGATACTCTGCCATGCAAATGCTCCTTTTTTATAAGCATATAAAAAGCCTACTGCAAGTAATAAAATAAAAACAAACACTTCCACTAAGGCAAATAAAGATAAGCTATATTTTGAAAGTTCTGCGGTTAAATCTTTAAAAATCACCGCCCAAGGAAATAAAAACACCACTTCAATATCAAGCAAAATAAAAATCAATGCAAAAACAAAAAATTGAGAATTGATTTTATTTGCTTGTTTAGAAGCCATAGGCCCACACTCATAAATTCCTAGTCCAAGTTTTTTTCTATTATGAGAGGCTAGCTTAGAACCTATTTTAGAAGAAATATACACCAAAGTAAAAAATATAACACTTGCAATAACAAGCATTGCAAAGATGCCAAAGTATTGATGCTCTATAGTTGCGTGCGTCATAATAAACCTTTTATTTAAGCATAATTAAATTTATTTTACTTCAATTTAGCTATATAAAAACTTATTATCAAAAAAATAAATTTTTATGTATTTCAAAATGAAACAGTTTTTATCTTTTTATAAATACATTTTTTTATGGCAAATATCTTGTAAGATTTTTTCCTGATGAGAAATAAAAATATAAGTAATATCGTATTTTTTTTGAAAAGCATATAAATAATTTAGAATTTTACAAGTAGTTGGTATATCAAGTGCTGCTGTGATTTCATCTAAAATAAGCAATTTTGGTTTTAAAAGCAAAGCTCTAATCAAACCTAATCTTTGGCTTTGACCGCCACTTAATTTAGAAGGTTTTAAATTTAAAATATCTTTTTCAAGCTCAAAAGCATCAAAAAGTTTAAAAAGCTCTCCAAAATCGGGCTTAAGTTTAAAATTTTCATATACATCAAGTAAAAGTCTTTTAGTTCTTTTGTAAGGATTTAAGGCTAGCTTTTGATCTTGGAAAACATATTGAATTTTTTGGCGTAATTTTCTTTGAGCGTTAAAATCTAAATTTAATATATTTTCATTTTCAAACAAAACTTCTCCAGTATTTGCACATTCAAGCATACAAAGAATTTTAGCTAAAGTGCTTTTACCACTACCACTTTCCCCACAAAGCAATAAATTTTCATTTTGATTTAGAGAAAAACTCACATCTTTAAAAACAAAAATTTCCTCTTCCTTTAAATACCAATGTTTTTTAAATTTATAAGATTTGCTTAAATTTTTAACTTCTAAAAACATTCTCATTCTCAAAATAATTTAACAATTCTTTAGCAAAAACACCTTTTGGATTGCTTAAAAACTCTTTCACGGGCATTTGATAAATCAAAGTTTTATCTTCTATGATAGCCACCTCATCACAAAGCTCTTTAGCTAAATTTATATCATGAGTAATGAAAATGAGATTTTTAAATTGTGTTTTTAATTCTTTTAAAATAGCGATGATTTTTTCTTCATTAGCTCTATCAAGTGAGCTTGTAATCTCATCACACAATAAATACTTAGCCTCGCTTAGTAAAGCTAGAGCTATTTGAATGCGTCTTGCCATACCACCACTTAGCTGATATATAAAAGAATGCCATAAAAGATCATGATTTTTAAGCCCTAAACACTCAAAATAATAAAAGGCCTTTTCTTTAATCTCTTTTGTGCTTAAATTAGTATGAGTTTTTAAAACTATATTAAAATAACTCCCTATGTCAACAAGAGGATAAAAACTCCCATAAACATCTTGAAAAAGTAAATTTACCTTAGTTCTTAAAATATTTAGCTCTTTTTCTTTTAAAATTAAAATATCTTTTTGATCTATCCTAAATTTTTGTGCATTGAGTTTATAGTGTTTATCAAAAAGCTTAATCATGCTTTTTAAAAGCAAGCTTTTTCCCGCTCCACTTTTACCCATGATAGCCAAAGCTTTACCATCTTCTAAATTAAGATTTATATCTTTTAATAAGATCTTATCTTTAAAACTAAGATTTAAATTTGCAATTTCTATCATGCTTTAATCTCTTCTTGTAAGTCATTACCCAAAGCAAGCAAAGGTAGGATAAGCATAAGTATAAAGGCTACTGGAAAAACTATCATCCACCAAAATCCTAAAAACACAGCCTTACTTGCTTCATTTAACATATTTCCTAAACTTGGAGTCCAAAGCTCTACACCCAAGCCAAAAAAGCTTAAAGTAGCTTCACTTGTAATAGCATGGGCGATATTTAAAACAAAAAGCACAAAAAGCAAATTCCAACAAGCAGGTAAAAGCTCACTAAATAAAGCTTTCATCTTACTAGAGCCTAGAATGATAGCATTTTGATAAAACTCAAGTTTTTGAAATTTATTAAGCTGAGTATCAAGTACTTTTGCCACAAAAGCAAAATGCCCCAAAGCGATGATAAAAATCATACTCCACAAAGATCCCGCCAAAAAACTTTGAAAAAACATAATCACAAGTAAAGAAGGTAAAGCCAAAAGCATATCAAGCACTCTAGCAAAAAAAGCATAAGCAAAAAATCTTGTTAAAAACACATAAACACAAGCAAAAAGCACGCTAAAAAATGCTGCCATTACCCCTACAAACAAAGAAACACGCAAGGCATATAAAATACGCGTAAAAACATCTCTACCAAGTAAATCTGTGCCAAAAATATGACTTAAATTTGGGGCTATTTTAGCCTTGCTTAAATCCACTAAATTAGGATCATAAGAACTTATTAAAGGTACAAAAAGTGCTAAAATGAAACTTAGTAAAATCATCATCACATAAAACTTACGCATTAGCAAACCTTGGATTAATCATCTTGCAAATTATCTCTACGATCAAATTTACAAGCACTACCACTAAAATGCTAAAAATTACCACAGCTAGCACCACAGGATAGTCTTTAAACAATATACTTTTAATCACTAAATTTCCAACACCCTCATAAGAAAACACACTTTCTACTATATAAGTTCCCATTAAAAAACTCACAAAGGAAGCACCAAAATACGCGAGTATAGAAGCAAAAGCATCTTTTAATACAAAATGCAAATAAATTCTTTTTTTACTAAGCCCTCTTGCAAAAGCACTTTCTATAAAGCCCTGATTTAAACTATCAATCAAACTTGTCCTTATAAAACGCACAAAAACAGCTAAATGTGAAAGCACTAAAGCACATACTGGTAAAAACAAATGCCACAAACGATTAAATACATCATCTTCAAAGCCAATATCAGCAATAGCCGAACTTGGAAAAAGCTTAAAAAATACAGCAAAAACTAAAATAAGCATTAGCGATAAAGAAAAAGTAGGCAATGCAAAAAAACTCATCGTTGAAAAGGTAATAATTTTATCCAAAAAACTATCTTTATAAAGAACGCAAAAAAGTGCCAAAACCAAAGACAACACAAAAAGTATAAAAAAAGCCAAACTTCCTAGTATGATGGTATAGGGAAGTTTTTCTTTTAAAATTTCACTAACCTTTTCTCCGCTGATTAAAGAGTAGGAAAAGTCGCCTTTCATGGCATTAAAAAGCCAATTTTCATACTGCTCTAATAAAGGCTTGTCTAAATTTAAATTATGCTCAATTTCTTCTTTTATTTTAAGGCTAGTTCCTTGAGGCACACTAGCAAAAACCACACTTCCTTTAGCATGATAAATCATCACAAAACATAAAAAACTTGCAAAAATCATCAAAAAAAACGCCCATAAAAGGCGTTTAAAAATGAGTTTTAGCACTAATTTTTGCTCCACTCATAAGCATTCCAAGTAAAACCTACCCCATGATGACCTAAAATATGAGGTTTTATACCTTGGATATTTTTAGCAAAAACTAAAGGATAATCGATATAAGCTATAAATAAAAATGCAGGATCTTTATATAAAGCGTCAATAAATTCTTTATAGTATTTTTTTCTTTCATTTACATCAAGTGAATTTCTAGCTTTTATCAAAGCTTCATCAACTTTAGCATTTTGATAATGACCAAAATTCCATCCACTAGAGTTTAAAGCACTATCTTGAGAGCTTTCAAAAACTCTAAAAGTATGAAAATCAGGATCATAAGGACTACCCCAACCTACCAAAAAGCTGTCAATCTTAGTATAGTCAAAACTTCCACTCGGCTTAGCAACCGCCTTTGCCTTAATGCCAAGCTTTAAAAACTCACTTTGTAAGATATTTACCAAAGCTATTCTTAGTGGATCTTCACTCATAGCATACATTTCAAAGCTAAATTCTTTGCCATTTTTTTCTAAAATTCCATTTTTGTTTTTCACAAAGCCTGCTTTTGCTAAAAGCTCATTTGCTTTTTTTACATCATAAGTATAAGTTGCAAATTCTTTAGGATTTGCCCATGATTTTTCCAAAGGATGATTTGCTACTTTTCCAAAAGAATGCAAAAGAGAATCCACAATAGCTTTTTTATCGATAGCGTAATTTAGCGCTAAACGCACATTTTGATCTTTTAAAAACTCATGATTAAAATTAAACATCAAAGCACGATAATCAGCCGAAGGCTCTATAAGCATTTTAAAGTTTTTGTCATTTGCAAAATTTGAAGCTAGAGCAAAATCGACTAAAGCTACATCAATAGAACCATTTTTAAGCTCAATAGCGCTAATACTTGGATCTTTAATATGTTTTAGTATGAGTTTTGGTGTTTTTACTTTAGCTAAATGATAATTTTCATTTGCTTCTAAGATCATGTATTGACCTTTTTTCCATTGTTTTAGCTTATATGGTCCTGTTCCTATAGGCATTTGATTAAATTTAGTAGTATTTAAATTTTCTTTTTCAAGTAAATGTTTTGGTAAAATTCCCACACTCAAAGCGTCTAAAAATGCAGGAAAAGGCTTTGAAAGTGTGATAATCAAATGATAATCATCAATGATTTTTACTTCTTTAACTGCGTCAAAATTTACCTTTGAGGGTGAATTTAACTTCTCATCTTTTAAAGCATTTATACTAAATTCCACATCTTTGGCACTAAATTTAGTCCCATCATGCCACAATATATCATCTCTTAAAGTAAATTCATAAACAAGCCCATCTTTACTAACTTTCCAAGATCTAGCAAGATCAGGCGCTAAGCTCATATTTTCATCAAAGCGTGTAAGTCCTGAAAACACAAGAGCAATTGCCACATCATGATCTTCACTAAAAAGCGGATTTATACGCTCTGGCTCATTTTCCACTGCTATAACGATCGTATCTTTTGGCGTAATAGCAAAAAGATTTAAAGCACAAAAAAACATTAAAAAAAATCTCAACATAAAAGGCCTTTCTTATAAGAATAAAGTGTAATTATAACGCTTTTTAATCATAAGCTTTGGTAAAAATTTCATTTTTATCATCAAATAAAAGTTGTAAATACCTCTCATACTGCTTTAGTATATCTACGATGATTTCTTGCTCATTTAAATACTCTATATTATAACCATTACGCGAATCAGCAAAGAAAGTTTGTGGCTCAAAGATAAATTCTTTAGAATAAGTTGGCATAAATTTATCATCGATTATGCTTTGGCTTGCTTGTTTTTTTACTACTTGCACTCCATAGATAAAATCTTTTGCAAATTCTTTTTTTATAATCAAACTTATACTTGATTTTTCTTGAACGATCTGTGTTTTCAAGCCGTAGTTTTTTAGACTTTGGCTGAGTGATTCCATAGCATTTTTAACTTTGGTATTTAAGAAATTTTGTATGTCTTGTTCTTTGCTTTGTTTTAAAATTCTAGCAAGTCTTTCTTGCCAAAATTCTCCTGTAAAATACACACTACTTTGACTAAGCTTAGTTAAAGAGTAATTCACATCTACAATTAAGCCTTTAAGCAATGAAAAACACATCAAACAAAGCAAAAATGCAAAAGGTAAAGCCACTATCATAGTGATACTTAAAATCGCCCCCAAGCCACCTGAATACAGCAAAGAAGTAGCTAAAAGCGCAAGCACAAAACCCCAAAGGATATTTTGCCATTTGTATGGCTCATGAGCGCCACCACTACTTAAAGAATTTAACACAAATATCCCACTATCTGCTGAAGTGATGAAAAACAAAGCTAAAACCAAAAGCGCAAGCAAAGAACTAAAATAAGAAAAAGAAAAATTTTGTAAAAAATAAAAAAGCAAACTTTCAGGTGCTGAAGTAAAAGGACTTAAAATATCATTGAAATTTAAAGCACTATTGCCAAAAATGCTAAACCAAAGTATATTAAAACTAGTAGGCACTACAAGCACGCCAAAAATAAATTCCCTTATCGTTCTACCGCGAGAAATCTTAGCAATGAAAAAGCCCACAAAAGGCGCCCAACTAAGCCACCAAGCCCAATAATAAATAGTCCAATTATTAAACCATTCTATATGTTCTTTTTCATAATAATAAGTCTTAAAGCTCAAAGAAATTAAATTTTGCAAATAATTTCCAATATTAGAGCTAAATTGTGAAAGAATTTGGATGGTATTTGTTGAAAAAAGCACAAAAAGCATTAAACACACTGCAAAAACTAAATTTGCTTCACTTAAAATTTTTAAACCCTTTGTTAAGCCACTAATCGATGAGAGCGTGGCCAAAGAAATAATGATGATTATAATCACGCTTTGTTCTAAAAAGCTTTGTCCGTTTAAAATACCCAAATTTGAAAAGCCCGCATTTAGTTGAGATGCACTATAACCAAGTGTAGTGCTAATGCCAAAAACCGTGACAATTAAAGCAAGCATATCAACCAAATTTCCCCAAAAACCATAAATTTTATCTTTAAGTAAAGGGTAAAAAGCACTACGCAAACTAAGAGGCATTTTATATCTAAAACCAAAATACGCCATAGCCAAAGCACACACCCCATAAATAGCCCATGGGTGAATTCCCCAGTGAAAGATAGTATGTAGCATAGCTTCTTCATCGCTTGTTTGCAAGGCTTTTTTATGTATGAGAGGCTCAGCCACACCAAAATACATAAGCCCCACGCCCATACCCGTAGCAAAAAGCATAGCAAGCCAAGAAGTAAATTTAAAATGAGGTTTTTCATCATCATCGCCGAGTTTAATATCGCCAAATTTTGAAAGTGCAAGTGCGAGCATAAAACACACAAAAAAACTCACGCTTAATATATAAAACCATGAAAAATTTGCAAAAATTCCACTTTTTATATGATTGATAAAATCATTTGTAAGTTTAGGCAAGAAAATACAACTAAGGCTTAAAACAACTATAATACTAATACTTGGTAAAAATACTGCCTTTTTAAAACTTGTTTTTAACATAATTTTCCTTTTTATAGTTTTAAAATTTAAGTTAATACCTTTTTTACTATGTCAAAAAATATCTTAAATATAACTAAAATCAATAAAATAGCAAAGGTTGATAAAAATATAATTTAATTAATGTTTTAAAAACCAAGAAGTTAATTTTTGATTTGAAGGTGATTTTAGAATTTACACTAAGTGCAAATTCTAAATAAATCAATAAAGTATAATATGAACCTTTTGAGATCCATGAACTCCAAAAACAGTGATAAGTTCAATATCTGCAGTTCTTGATGGCCCTGCTATAAACAAAATATTGCTAGGTAAAATTTCATTTTCTTCTTTTACTAAATTCAATGCTTGGCTAATGCTTTTTACAATATTTTCTTTTTTTAATAAGACAATACAAAGCATAGGAGCCAAAGAAAGCATTCTTGGTTGAGTTTTATCAGACAAAACTAAAGCAACTCCATGTGAGCTTACTCCAACTCTTGCTTGGATGATAGAAAAATCACTATGAAAAACTTCTTTTCGTATTTTTTCAATCTCTTGATTAAAACAAGTCTTTTTTTCGGCTTCAATTTTATTTATATCTAAATTTAAATTATCAGGATAAATAAGACTTTTATAGCCATAACTTTTAACAATTTGATTGACTTTTTCTTCTAATTTTTCTAACGAGCTTTCTTCTACTATGTATTTATTTGCACTCATTTTTTCTTTTAACTCACTATACATATCATCACTTGTTTTGATATGCTCTATAGGATCCATAGTCGGAATTTTTTCAAAAGATAAATGTGTATTTTTAATCTTATCCAAAATAGCTTTTTTGCTTTGTGAAGAAATTTCATTTATTCTACTCACACTTTACTCCTTGCATATTTTCAAGTTCTTTATAAAGATCAAGTTTTATTTGTGGAAATTCCTTATAAGCACTCCATTTTTTAACTACTGGTAAAGAATTTTTTCCTTTTTGCAAAAGCCAATTAAAATTATGTAAATTTGCTAAAGTATTTTTCCAAATAATAGGAGTTGTAGCTACTTTTTCAAAAATCTTAAATGCCATAGCTTCAGCAGTATTTGGAGCGATATTATCAAAACTTCCTTGACCTACTTTTGCTGCTCTTAATTTGCGTATTAAATCCGCAAGAGGAATTCTTACCGGACAAATTTCAGAACATCTTCCACAAAGCGAGCAAAAAGTAAGAATATCACCATTTTCTTGCATACCAAAAAGATTAGGACTTATGACTTCTCCAATCGGCCCTGGATATACACTTTGATAAGTATGGCCGCCTATTTTATCATACACAGGACAAAAATTCATACAAGCCCCACATCTTATACAACGCAAAGCTTCATAATAATCTTCATCATTTAGCATTTTGCTTCTATTATGATCAAAAAGAATAATATGCACTTCTTTTGGGCCATCTAAATCTCCATTTTTTCTAGGTCCTGTAATGATATTGTTATAAGTTGGTATAAATTGACCCGTAGCTGATGGAGTAAGTAAAGACACCATAGTGGCAGCATCTTCAAAGCTTTCCATAACTTTTTCTATACCACAAAGTGCTACATGTATATCACTTGCTGTGGTGCACATCCTACCATTTCCCTCATTTTCTATAAGCCAAAAAGCGCCTTCTTTAGACATAGCAAAATTTACTCCGCTAAGCCCCATTTTAAGTCCTTCAAATTCATCTCTTAAATGCTTTCTTGCAATAGAATTTAGCTTTTCTGGCTCACTTTCTAAATTAGAGCCTAATTTTTCTTGAAAAATTTTACCAATTTCATAGCGGTTCTTATGCACCGCTGGAACTACAATATGCACGGGAGTTTCATCATTTAACTGCAATATAAGTTCGCCTAAATCTGTTTCTATGGCTTTTAAGCCTTTGGATTCTAGGTAGTGGTTTAAACCTATTTCCTCACTAGCCATAGATTTACCTTTTAGAATTTTACCGATGTTTTTTTCTACCATTAATTCATATATAATCTCACAGGCATCCTCATCAGAACTCGCCCAATGGACATTTATGCCATTTTTAGTGGCATTTTGTTCAAATTCTAAAAGCCTATCGTGTAAAGTTGATAAAGCATTGTTTTTAGCTTGCTTAGCTTTAGATCTTAGTCCTTGCCAATCATTAAATTTCTCATCTATAACTTTTAAACGATTTTTTTGCAAAGTATGCATGGCAGATCTTAAATTCTCTCGCATTTGCTTATCATGAATTTTCACATCCACAATTTGTTCATGTGTCATTTTCATATCGCAACTCCTTCAAGACGCTTGTTTAAAAAATCATACAAATGAATTCCTTTTATATCAAGCCCCATTTTACTCATCGTGCCTGCAATATTCATCAAACACCCACCATCAGAACTTAATACATATTTTACACCTGTATTTTGGATATCTTTGATTTTTTCTTGTGCCATAGAATTTGAAATTTGAGGCTCTTTCACAGAAAAAGTTCCTCCAAAACCACAGCATTCTTCTTCAAATTCTAGAGGAATTAATTCCACATTTTTGAGTTTTTTTAGCAGATTTTTGCTCGCTTGTATACTTTTTTGAATTCTTAATGCATGGCAGTTAGAGTGCCAAGTCACTTTTATAGGTTCGCCTTTGTCTTCATAATCAACCTTTAAAACCTCATCTAAATACTGACTAAGATCAATCACTCTAGAGCTAAATTCCTTTACCAAGTTAAAATGCTCATCATCTTTAAAAAGCTCTAAATAATCATGACTCATCATCCCCGCACAAGAACCGCTTGGCACTACTATAGGATAATCTTGAGTAAAAAGTTTTATATTATGCAAAGCTATATTTTTACTTTCTTTAAAATACCCTGAATTAAATGAGGGTTGAGAGCAGCAAGTTTGCTGCTTTTTAAATATAACCTCAACTCCCTCTCTTCTTAAAAGTCTAACCGCGTTTAAAACACTTTCTTGCATTATCGCACTACCTAAACAAGTAGCAAATAAATACACTTTTTTCATCATCAATCCTTATTTTAAAAGCACTGCTTCAGGGATAATCCCGTGGAAGAAAAATGCTATAACAAAAGTCCAAATTCCTATTAGAATTATAAAACCTATTGAGTATTTTAAAGTAAATCTAAACAATTCAGATTCTTTTCCTACAAGTCCAACTGCTGCGCAAGCTACCGCTATACTTTGAGGAGATATCATTTTACCCACAACACCACCAACAGAATTTGCTGCTAAAAATAAAGTTTCTGAAATTCCTAACTTTTGAGCACTAACTTGCTGTAATGTCCCAAAAAGCAAATTTGAACTAGTATCAGAACCTGTTAAAAACACACCTATCCATCCTATGATGGGAGAAAAAAATGCATAAGCATCGCCTGTATTTGAAAAAGCAAGTCCTAAAGTAGTACTCATACCGCTATTTTTAGCTATAAAGGCAAAAGCAACTACTAAGCCTATAGTTAAGCATGGAGTGGCCATTTCTTTTAAAGTTTCCCAAAAACACTCGGTAGCTTCGTTGATTTTTATTTTCAATACAACAATGCTCATTAAAGCAGCCACTAAAATAGCAGTTCCTGCTTGTGCTACTAAATCTATAGTATGTGATGGAATCATTGTTTTTGTGATTTGTGGATTAACTATATCAGGACTTATGATAGCTCCTAAGGCTTCATTAAATTTCAAAGTAAATTGCATAAAATTTAATATTCCATCTTTAGCAAATAAAGCCTTAAACCAAGGTTGAGTCCATATAATAATGCAAATAATCAAAAGTATAAAAGGAATCCAAGCTAAAAATACTTTTTTAAATTCTAGCTTTTGTGAGTTTTCAAAGTCTTTTACATCATCTAATCTAAAAATATTTTTTGGCTTCCAAAATTTTAAAAATATGGTAGTAACAGACAAAGAAACAACCGCTGAAATAATATCTGGAAGCTCTGCGCCTAAATGATTTGAACTCCAAAATTGTGTAGCAGTAAAAGAAACGGCTGCGACAAAAATAGCAGGAAAGGTTTCTTTAACCCCTTTTAAACCATCCATTAAAAATACTATAAAAAATGGTATAGTCAAGCTAAGAGGCACAAGCATTCTACCCACCATAGCTGAAACACCGTGCTGTTCTATACCTGCTAGATTACTCATCGCTATAATAGGAATTCCAACTGCTCCAAAAGCTACCGGAGCGGTATTGGCTATGAGACAAAGTCCTGCAGCGTATAATGGTCTAAGCCCAAGTCCTACAAGTAATGCAGCGGTGATAGCCACTGGCCCTCCAAAACCTATAGCACCTTCTAAAAAAGAACCAAAACAAAATCCAATCAAAATCACTTGAATTCTATGATCTGGAGTGATACTCATAACACTTTGTTTTATCACTTCAAACGAGCCTGATTTGATAGAAAGTTTATATAAAAATATGGCCGCGATGATGATCCAAGCTATAGGCCAAATACCATTTGCAAAACCTTGTATAAAGCTAGCACCTAATAAAGAAAACGGCATATCATAAGCAAACAATGCCACAACACTTGATAAAATAAGAGTTAAAAAGCCTGCTTGATAGCCTTTGAGTTTGAAAACTACAAGAGAAAGCAAAAAGCACAAAATAGGCAAAAAAGCCACCAAAGCACTTAAAAGTATGTTGTCAAATGGATTATATATTTGTTGCCACATATTTTTCCTTTTGATAAAAATTTCCAATATCTAGCTTAACAAATATTTTTATTTTTGTGTATTTTTGTTAGAAAAAATTAACTATATGGGTATAAGAGTAACATTTAGTATAAAAATTCTCTTTTAATAAAAACAAAAATTTACACTTTACAAATGAAATATAAAGTATTGTTTATATTTGAAACAAAATATAAATATAATAAAAATATTTATATCAAAAGTATTTTTAAATCAAATTTTTCATCACACTTTAAAGCTAAAAGCATGATTTTGCTTTCAGCTTGGCACTATGGAGTTTTTGCGTGCGGTTTTTTGGAATACCCCTCTTTTTTGTCAAATTTCATTTATTTCGTGATATAACTTTATCAAATGCTCAATAGATGTGTCTAAAATAGGTTCATACATAAAAGAATTTATATGAATGTTATCTGAAGTTATTGCTAAAGCTTTTTTAATTATAAAATCTTGTTTTTTATTTATTGCATTTTGCTCTTTGGCTAATTTATATAATTTTCTAGTTTGATCTTTGGTAATTTCATTTTGCAAATTAATTTTAGACAATATAAATTCTTCTACTCTTAATCTAATACCAATTGATAAAACAATTTTGTTTTGCAATTCTATAGGATTAATGTCGTTTGAATTTACAATTTCATCACAAGTTTTATAAATAAAATCTAACAAACTATCATCTTCTATATTAACCTGATATTCTTGAATATGGCTTGTTAAAACATCTAATACTTGTTTCACTTTTATATTTCTGGTGTTATCTTTTATATGCAAGCAACTTGTCAATAATAAATACTCTTCATCATTATCCTTTTTAGTATATTCTAAAATATTTCTGATAAATGGTATTAAAGTAATAAAATTTTTCTCAATATTTCTGTTGCTTTCTTTAAGAGATTTTATAAACTCTTTAGTATATTCACCTCTTTCAAATATAATTTCTCTTTTATCATTTCTATATATCATAAATTTTAATACACCAAATTTCGCTATAGCTCTATAAAAATCAAAATTATGTGTCATAACTATAATCTTAAAATTTACATTTTCTCGTATCTCATCAAGATACTCCGTAACAGCATGTTTATTTTTATAATCAAAAGAATCTACAATATCATCAAATATGAACAAAATAGGCTTATCTATATTTTTCTGGGCTTCTATTTCAAATAATATCTGCAAAATATACAAGGCTCTTTTTTCTCCATTGCTTAAAATATCCTCTAACTTCTCTTTATCAACAATTCTTTTATTTGAATTATCTTTAAATCTAAATACAAATTTTGCTACTTCGTTTTTCAATAAAACATCATCCTGATTTTCTATATCAACCTCAAAAGGAACTATAAATCTGCTATTAAATATTTCTATAATCTTTTTCCACGATTCTTGCTCTTGCTTTGACGCATTTATAATTTGTTGTATTCTCTCTTTTTGATTTTCATACAATGAAACCAAATTCTCAATTTCATCTATTTTTTTATTAAGATATGAAAATATTACTTCTTTTCTAAAATCTTCATAGTTAATTAATTTTAATAATATTCCCTTATTTTTATTAATTACTTCTTTGAAATCTTTTAAATTTTGATTTTTTGTAATCTTTTTTTCAATTTCATCAAATCTACTCTTTATCTCTTCATTTTCTAAAATTCTATCAATTTCGTTTTGTATTAAATTGTTTAAATTTTCACTTGTTGTTATCTCTTGATTAGAAATCAACAATTTATGGTTTGCTAAGAAAAATCTATCATCACTTAAAGCACTTTGCAGTTCTTTAATTTTATGCGTTCCAAATTCTCCGTTTTCTGTTTTTTTAAAAATTTCAGATGATGATAAAATTTCATTATATTTATAAAAATACTCTTGTAAAAGATTCCTATTTGCCTCAACAAATTCTTTTACTTTGTTTTTATCATCAAAGATATCATGATATTTAAACTCATAATTTTCTTTTATTTCCTTTATCAAATCAATATTATCTGATAAAATTTGATAAAAATTTTTATTTGAAAATACTTTTAAAATTTCTTTCTCGCAATCAGAGCTACCTGTATATTTTTTTAAACTTTTTAATAAATTTTTCTTTTGCTTATCTAGTTCTGAAAAAATTTCATCATATTCATTTTTTAACTTGGGGCTAGCCATGAAAGTAGTTACACTTTTAGAAGAATCAAATTCTTTATCGTAAGAATCAAAAACAAAAATATCCTCTTTGTTAATTTTTTCGCCATTAAATTCAATATCAACTTTTGATATTCTTTCTGGAAATATTTCGTCTTTAATTTGTTTATCATCTTTAATGCTTTTAAATGTTTTTGCAAAAGAAGTTTTAAAAATACCATTTTGAGCATAAAACAATAAAACATTTTCATTTGAAAAATCAAACTCTTTTTGCAACTTCCCTATGCCATAGCAATTTTCTAAATCAAGTTTTAATTTCATTTTCACTCCTTATTTTCAATGATTTTTATTTCTTCTTCGGTTAGGTTGTAAAGTTTATAAACGATAGAGTTTATTTTGTCTTCTTGGGCTTTGGTGTTTGCGTTTTTGTCTTGCTCTTTTAAAACTAAAATCTCATCGACTAAGCTTATAAGCTCGTTTGCTAGTTTTTCATTTTTAGAATTTATTTTTGGTATAGGAAATTTTTCTACATATTGATTTGATAATAAAAAACCTTTATCTGAATACAAATGCCCGATATTTTTAAAATAATAAAATATCAAACTAGAATTTAAAAATCCCAAAAGATATTTAAGTTCATTTTTAGAATTTCCTACCATAAAAGCCATAGAATCCAATAAAACACGCTCGTTTTCTAAAATAAAACTCGGTTCTTGGGTTACTCTTTGCCAGCCTATCTTTTCTTTTTCAAATTCTTGATAATAATTTGCTCCCCATCTTTGCAAACAATACCACTCATAACGAATTCCTGTTTCAGCTTTATTTCTATTAGATAATTTTTCTTTATGTGATAATAAGTGATTATATAAGCTCGAATATTGTTCTTTTAAATCTTGTTCATTTTCTAGCATTGTTTTTGGCTTTTCAACATTTGGAAAATGCCAAGGTATAAATATCACCCAAAGCCCTGCCCACTCATAACTATATCTTTTTATATCTCTACCGCGTAGCATTTTGCGTATGAGTTTGGCGGTGCGTTCCTTTTCGGCTTCATCTTTGCATTTAGTTAAAATTTCATCTCTTTTTTCAGTAGTAATGATAAAGGCTTCATTAAGCCCTGTTAAAATTCCACGATATATATTAAGCCCATGCCAGTCTTTAAGTGGAGTGCCGTGCTTTTCTATCTTTGCTTTTAGTGCGTTTGTGCTTTCATCATTGAAAGTAAAGCATTCTTTGCTTAAAGAATTTTGTGCGATTTTGTTAAAATTTAAAATGCTTTCTATATTAAAGTCATTTTCTTTTAAAAGCTCGGTGCTTGGGGCTAGGTATTTGAAGCTATTATCTTTAGTTTTTGCTTTTTCAAAGCTTAGTATGGAAGTATCTACCGTAGCACTATCAAAGACTTTTATACCATTTAGATCGATGTATTCTAAAAGTGTGGTATTTTTAAGCAAAAATTCACGCAAAGGCTCTCCATAACCTGCTCTTGTGTATTTGTTTGAAGTGATGAAAGACAAAACACCATTTTGCTTTAGCACATTAAACCCAAGCTCATAAAAGTAAGTATAAATGTCGCTTGTGCCTTTATATACTTTATAGTTTTTAGCTAAATTTGGCTTTAACTCTTTGATGTCTTCTTGTCTGATGTAAGGTGGGTTACCGATGATGAGATCAAACCCTTGAAAGCTCCCGCCCTCATCAAGCACTTCGCTAAATTCAAAACGCCATTCAAAAGGATTTGCACTTTCTAAGTCAAATATACTCTCATAAAGCTTTTTAAGCTTTTTAAATTCTTTCTTAGCAGCACTTTCATCAAAGTCAAATTCAAACATATTTTTAGAGAAAAATGCTCTAAAATTCTCATCTTTTTCATCTTGTGCTAAAAAATCGCCGTATTTTTTAGAGTATTCATTAGCGCCGTTGGTAAGTTGCTTGATCTCTTTGGCAAATTTGTCTTTTAAACAGAAATTTTTAAAAGACTCTTTGAGGTTTTTGATCTCTTTTGCGATGAGAGTTTTGTCGGTGTAAAAGCCTTCTTTGTAGTCTTTGACTATGCGTTTGTATTTATCCATGCGTTCTTTGATGTTTGGGTAGTGAGAAAGGCTTTTGTGAATTTCAAAATAACTTATAAGCGAATTTCCGCATTTTATGTTGATATCGATGTTTGGTAGAGTTTTAAGATCATGATAGTTTGTATCATCAAAGCTTTCATAAAAGCTGTGTTTTAAAAGCTCTATCCAAAGTCTTAGTTTAGTGATCTCGCATGAGTTTGGGTTGATATCCACTCCAAAAAGGTTGTTTTCTATGATGTCTTTTTTACGCTCAAAAAGTTCTTTTTGGCAAAGGTGGGTTTTGTCTTTGTCAAAATCAGGGCGTTTATACTCTAAAAACTGGCCTTTGTGATTTTGCACTAAAATTTCATCATTTTGCACGCTTAGGTAAAAGTCCTCTTCAAACAAACCAAGCTCATAATGCACCATAAGCATGGCATTTAAAGCTGAAACTAAAAAATGCCCACTTCCCACTGCAGGATCGCAAATGCGTATGGAATTTAGCAAGGCTAGTTTTTGTTCTTGAGGGATTTTTTCTTGGCGTAGCTGGGTTCTTAGCTCGTTTAGCTTGGTGGCATTTAGCTTAAAAGTATGGTTAAACTTATCTAGTACGACTTTTTCTATGCTTGCTTTACACATGTATGAAGTGATAAAACTTGGGGTATAAAAACTACCTTCTTTGTAGCCATTTAGTTTTTCAAAGACATTTCCCAAAACGCTTGAGTTGATGAGTTCTTTTTGCTTGATGAGTTCTTCGCTTTGCTCATCTGCTCCAAAATCAAAGCTGTCTAAAAACTCAAACAAATACTCAAGCAAACCTACTTTGCCTTTTTTACTTTTGCCTTTGTCATCTTTTAACTGCGTGTGTGGGTGATACTCTAGCAAAGCGTCATTTTCTAAAGCAGCGATTTCTAGTGTGGTTTTTTCGATGGCTTGTTTTTCAAAAAGTGATGAATTTAAATAAGGCAAATAGCTAAATTTACTCTGCGTCCTTGTGTGCTTTTCTTTAGCTAAGATATCAAAGAAAAGGTGTGAAAGGGTAGTAAAATTTGGAATTTTTTCATAGTTTAGAAATTTAAGGGTTTTATCATCATTAAATCTAACTAAATTAGACTCAATAAGCTTTAAAAATAAAATGCGGTTTAGCCAAAGTATGATGAATTTTAACACCTCTTCAAAGTCATGCTTTGGAAGCTTGCTCGCTATGAGATGATAAAGCGTGCCTTGGGCTTGTTTGCTTTGCTCACTTTGTGTGATGATGAATTTAGAAAGCTGTTTGCTCTCGCTTAAACCTAGGATGTATAAAAGCTCTTTATAGAATGCGTTGTTTAGTGAGTTTGCGTCATTTGGGCTAAATTCATTTAGCAAAAAGTCTCTATGAAAGGTTTTAAAAATGCTTGCTAGATTTTTGAAATTTGACTTTTGCTTGTCTTTTAAAAAGGCTAAATCGATGAAAAAGCCTTTTAAACTTTCTTTGGAATTTTCTATAAGTTTGCTTGCTTCTTTGTAAAATTCATCAGTATTGCCTTTAAAAAGTGAATTTGGGCTTTGAAATTCTTCAAAAAGCTTTTTAAAGCTTGTGTTTTTATAAAAAAGCTCTTCAAATTCACTAGCTTTGAAAATGTAGAATTTATAAAAGTCTGTGATGATGATAAATTTCAAACTAAAGCTATGCTCTCTGTTTCTAAAATAATACAAAATGGCTTCATGCAAGGCTTTGGAATTTGGCTTTGTATGGGTGATGAATTCTTTTGAGTTGGGCTTTTTAGCTTCGATGAGAACTTCTAAGTCTTTGCTAAGCTCATCTTTAGTAATGGCTAAATCAATCTCGCTTTTGCCTTTTTGCTTGGTTTTGATGTGGGTTTTGAAATTTAGAGTGGTTAAAAATGGACTAAGTGTGTTAGCTACAAGATAATCTTCATTTTCACTTTGTGAGCTTTCAAGCCTTTCTAGATACTGCGTTAAAGCCTTGCTAAAAGTGTCAAATTCATTTTGTGTAATTTGCTTTTTGCGGTAGTAGGGGTTGAAAAAATCTTTTTCATTTAGCAAAGTAAAGTGCATTTTTAACCTTTATAAAGAATATTTTATATTTTACTAAAATTTACTTTAAAGGATTGAAAAGACTTTATGAAAATATAAAAACAAATAAATTAAAAATTAATAAAAAATTATTATATAATATTTATTATTGCATTTTTTATATTTTTATACTAAGAAAATTTTAATACTAAAGTTATACAATAAGTTTATATTAAAAATATCAAGGAGGCAAAATGGGAAAAATTTTAGTTTTCTGTTTAGCGCTTGTTTCTTTTGTTTGCGCTAAAAATGAATTTTTTACAAGTGAAGTAAGCTCACTTTACTTAAGCAAAAATGACACAAAAGCTGTTGGTAGATTGCTACCCACAAATCCTTTTGAAGTATTAAAAACTGATGGAAATAAAGTTTTGGTCAAGATCACAGGCTATGTTAATCCTGCTTCGCCTTCTGTGCTTTATTACAACGATAGTCAAAGAATCATAGTTGCTGCATTTTCTAAAAATACAAAACTTGATTTTAAAACTTATACTAAAAGCAAAAATGGAAAATGGGATAAAGCTACCATAGAAGTTTGGACTGACAAGAAAGATTTTGCAAAAAGCAACAAAGAAATGTTTATAAAAGCTAAAGAGCTTTATATGAATAATTGCGGAATTTGTCATAGCGTTCATAAAGAAAGTGAATTTAGTGCTAATGGCTGGCCTGCTACTTTTAGATCAATGGTAAATAGAACAGGAATTGATAAAAAAGATCATTGGCTAGTGATACAGTATTTGCAAAAAAAATGCAAAAGATTTTAAGGAGGTAAAATAAAATGGGACTTGATAGAAGAAAATTTTTAAAAATCGGAGCAGGGTTAAGCGTGTTGCCTTTAGCTCCTAGTTTAGCCATGAGTAAAAATATAGAAGTTTCTCAAATAAATTCTGGTTTAGTAAAAAATGGAAGTGTGATAACAGCAGCACATTGGGGAATTTTAAAACTTACCATTAAAGATGGTGTGGTAATTAAAAGTGAGCCATGGGAAAAAGTAACACAAATTGACAATCCTTTACAACACTATACAGCAGATATGATCTACAAATCACGCGTGAAATATCCTTATGTTAGAAAAAGCTATCTTGAAAATCCCGACAGTCCAAAACCTGAACTTAGAGGAAAAGATGAATTTGTGCGTGTAAGTTATGATGAGGCTATAAAACTTATAGCAAAAGAACTTAAAAAAACAAGAGAGCAAAAAGGAACTCAAGCTATATTTGGTGGAAGCTACGGATGGAAATCTAGTGGAAATATGCAAAATTGTAGAATATTGCTCCATAGATTTTTAAATGTCACAGGTGGTTTTGTAGGGACTACCGGAGATTACTCAACAGGAGCTTCTCAAATAATAATGCCTTATGTTGTAGGCTCTATTGAAGTGTATGAACAGCAAACTTCATGGGAAAACATTTTAGAACATTCTAAAATAGTAGTTATTTGGGGTGCTAATCCTATCGCTACTTTAAGAATAGCTTGGACTTCAAACGATCAAAGAGGTCTTGCTTACTTTGAAAAATTAAAAAATAGTAAAATCAAGGTTATTTGTATAGATCCTATAAAAACCGAAACTGCTAAATTTTTAAATGCACAATGGATCTCTCCAAAACCAAATACAGATGTTGCTATGATGATAGGCATGGCTAGTCATTTGATCGAAAAAAATAAAGTCAATTATGAATTTTTAGAAAATTATACAAGTGGATTTGATAAATTCAAAGCTTATTTAGATGGCAAGAATGATGGTATTAAAAAAGATACAAAATGGGCAAGTAAAATTTGTGGAATTGATGAAAAAATCATCAAAACACTAGCTGAAAGTTTTTATGATAACCCTACTATGATCATGAGTGGTTGGGGCATGCAAAGAGCTCATCATGGTGAACAACCTCATTGGATGTTAATAACCCTAGCTTCAATGCTTGGTCAAATTGGCACTAAAGGTGGTGGATTTGGCTTAAGTTATCACTATAGTAATGGCG
>NZ_JAKMRT010000020.1:0-21290 GCF_025772225.1 Campylobacter sp. IFREMER_LSEM_CL1097
ATATTTAAAGACAAAATAAAAATAAAACTTACAAGAATCAACTATTTAAGTGAAATAAAAATATCAAAAAGAGAGAAATTTTTGTAAAATAATGCTATTGATATACAAATAGTAATTGCAATAAAAAATTTATTATTTATAAATTTTAATAAATTTAACAAAAAATAGTTTAGCGGACGGTAGCTTATGTTGCTTCAAACTATAAATTCTACTACAACATACCTCGGAAAAAGATAATGAATTAATAAACTACTATGTTAGATATACTATTTAACTTAAAAATCAACTAGATAACTTTCTATGCATTTGATTTTAATTTCAACTTTTTTGAGCATTTACTGCACTTATTAAGATATATTTAAATAATTTATTTTCATATGTAAATCATAATTCACTTTATGGATAATACCAATACAATCACATGTATACTCAAATATTTCTTCGCTTTTTATCATCTCGTTTTGTTTTGATAAATTTTGATTAGATGAATTTTGAACATAATCTCTTATTTTCATATCATGTATACTAAAATGATTAAAAAACCATGATGATACTATATTATAAAGTTCATTTTTAAGTCCATTAGTACTACAACACTCATATAATAGACTTTTCATAGATTTTACAATATTTTTATGCATTATTATATGCTCATCTAAATATGGATATTTAATTTCTCTCATATATTCCTCTTCATTATCAAAATGATTTTTCATATATGAAAATAACTCCATTAATACTTTTTTTAATTCTGTTTTATAAATATGTCTATTTGAAAGTCTAAAAACTTCTAAAGTTAAAGCAAAAAATCTCTGATGCTGTAAATCTATTTTTTTCATTGCCTAAACAATATTCATCACTCCAAGAGGGAAAATTACTTACCATATACCCCCGCCGATTAAATCAATCGAATATTTTACTGACAAATTTTACAATCATACTTAGCGCCATTAAAAATTTTAAGATGCATATTATGTAAAATTTTATATTTTTTATTTAAGCATCCACAAGTATAAAGAACATATTCTTTTTTCTTAAAATTAGCATATTTTATATCTTCCTCTAAAATATACTTAATGATATTATTATCTATAAAATCACTAAATTTTGTTTTAAATTCATTTATGTTTGATGTGTTTTTAACCAAAGAAGCTAATGAAGACATAATTTTTATGCTCTTTTATATGTATATCGGTATATGGGTAAGCAATCCTTTTCATATATTTTTCTTCATATTTTGCATGATCTTTAAGTTATTTTAAAAATTCAATCGAAAGCATTCTAACTTCATTAATACTTGCATGATTATTTTTTATAAAATAAATTTCTTTAGCTAAATAAAATAAGCTTTTATGTTGTATATCAATAATACTATTCCAAACGGTATATTTTTGAGTCCATATTTTCATATATAATATTCTTTATTTTGTAGTATATATAATAGTATTATCCATAAAATAAATATTAATATATATATAATTATTTAATAAAAAATTTATTTAAAAAACAACTTAGCAAACTAGCAATAATTATAAAAATAATATAAATATAAAAATACTCCTTATATACAAAATTAACAATAAAAGGGGTTATAAAACCCAAAATCGCATAAGAAATATTATAAGCAAAAGAAAGACCACTCGATCTTAACTCTGTGGTAAAAATTTGAGTCATAAAAATAGGAGCAAAAGCTATAATACCTTGTGCAAAACAAGCAAGCAAATAAAATAACAAAAACCACTCATTATAAAAGCTAAAAGCTATACCAAAAATTCCAAAAAGTAAAGTGAAAATCAAACAAATTTTAAAATGTCCTAAAAAATCTGCTAAATATCCTTGTGCTAAACTTCCTAGTATGATCATCACTATGGCCAAATTTTGATATAACAAAGCAGTAGTTTTGCTAACTCCTAATAAGCTTTCAAAATATTGTGGCAGTATCATTAAAGTAGCCACCCCACTTGTTAAAACCACAGTAAGTAAAGCGCATATTAACATACTTTTTTTATGTGTTTTTAAAGCCTGCAAAAGTGGGAAATTTAAAATTTTTTCTTTTGCTTTTATATTTTTAAAAGCTGGTGTTTCATTCAATTTCGTGCGTAAAAATAAAGCCAATATACCAAAAAATCCTCCTATAAAAAAAGGAATTCTCCAAGCAAAGCTTTCTACTTCTTCTTTATCAAAATACGCATATATAGTCAAAGTCGCTAAATTTCCAAGCAATAAACCTAAAGTCAAAGTCGCTGAAATAAAACCAAGTGCCAAACCAAGTCTTTTTTTACTCACAAATTCACTCACAAAAATCCAAGCACCGCTAACTTCAGCTCCTATAGCTAATCCTTGGGCTATCCTAATAACAAAAAGCATAAAAGTAGCCAAAAGCCCTATGCTTTCATAAGTAGGTAAAAAGGCCAAAATAAAACTTGGTACAACCATTAAAAGCATGCTAATATAAAAAACATTCTTACGCCCTTTTATATCTGCAAAATGCGCTAAAACAACAGCACCAAAAGGTCTGGCTAAATACCCTGCCCCAAAGGCTACATAAGTATAGATTAATGGCCAAAAATCATCATTTTGAGGAAAGAAAATTTTTGCAAAAACACTTGCAAAGAAGATAAATAAAACAAAATCATAAAATTCTAAAATACCACCTAAGGAAGCATAGATGGTATTTTTAAAAGCTTTTTGCATTATTAAATTTTGCCACCTTCAATTACTACATCATCAGCTTTTATATCATCACTAAAAAACGGCTTTAAAGTTTCATCATAAGCTTTGTGGAAAAATTGTTCATTTTGTAATTTTAAAATCAAATCATTGATAAAATTTAACATAGCTTCGTCACCTTTTTTTACAGCAGGAGCTATAACATCATGATTTCCAAGTTCTTTAATCACTACTTCAAAATTTGGATTTTCTTTAGCCCAGGCAAAAAGCAATGCATTATCATGACTTAACGCATCACCTCTTTTACCAATTAAAGCTGCAAAAGTTTCTGTATTTTGATCAAATTTAATCGTTTTAATATCTGGCATATTTTTTGTAAAATACGCATCAGCTGTTGTGCCTTTATTTAAAATTAAAGTTTTATTTTTTAAATCATCTAAAGTTTCAATATCTGACCCTTTAGGAGCCACCACCCCAAGAGCAACTTTCATATAAGGTAATGCAAAATCAACCACAGCTTCTCTTTCTGGGGTTTTTGTAAAATTTGCTAAGATTAAATCTACTTTATTTGATTCTAAAAATTCTACTCTATTTGCTGCTTCAACAAGTACAAATTGCACTTTTGACTCATCACCCAAAAGTTCTTTTGCTATGCGTTTAGCAAAATATACATCATAACCTTGATTTTTCCCTTGTGCATCTAGGTAGCCAAATGGAGGTTTATCGCCAAATACACCTATACGGATTACACCTTGCTGTTTGATTTTCTCTATGGAATTTTCATTAGAGCTTGAATTTGAGCATGCGCTAAAAAAAAGTGCCATCAAAAATGATAAAAGAAAAATTTTTTTCATGTTTTATCCTTATGATTAAAAATTTAAATTTTTAAACCTTATATTATTTTTTTAAATAAATATTTTAAAAAAATAAAATTAACGATGAAAATCAAACAAATTGAGAAATTTTTTCGCACGATCTGTCTTTGGATTTTCAAAAAATTCATCAGGATTTGAAATTTCTACTATTTTACCATCATCCATAAAAACTATTTTATCAGCAACTGCTCTTGCAAAACCCATTTCATGTGTAACTATAAGCATAGTCATACCATCTTTTGCCAAATTTAAAATCACATCTAAAACTTCACGCACGATTTCAGGATCAAGCGCTGCTGTAACTTCATCAAAAAGCATGATTTCAGGGTTCATACAAAGACTTCTAACTATGGCTATGCGTTGCTTTTGTCCACCGCTTAATTCTTTAGGATAAGCTTTTATTTTATGCAAAAGTCCTACTCTATCAAGCCAGTATTTTGCTTCTTCTAAAACCTCTTCTTTTTTTCTTTTTTGCACCTTTAAAGGTCCTAAAAGTATATTTTGCTCAACATTTAAATGATCAAAAAGCTCATAAGATTGAAATACCATACCTATTTTTTGACGAATTTGAGTCCATTTTTTATAATTTTTATCAATTTTCTCATCATCTACTAAAATAGCTCCATCAGCCATTTCTTCTAAGCCATTAATACATCTTAAAAGTGTAGATTTCCCACAACCACTTGGACCTAGTATAACCACTACTTCTTTTTGATTTACTTCTAAATTAATATCTTTTAAAACATGATGATCATCATAATATTTTTGTAAATTTTGTATTTTTAAAATGCTCATATTAGCTCCATTTTTTCTCTAAAAACTTTGAATATACCGACAAAGGATAACAAAGTATAAAATAAATCAATAAAATCAAACCATAAATCACAAAAGCCGCATAAGAATTTTGAAATAAATTAAGCTCAATCACTTGTTGACCTACTTTAATAAGCTCTATACCACCGATTAGATAAATCACTGAAGTGCTTTTAATAATTCTTGTAAAAAGATTAATACTCATTGGTAATAATCTTCTCAAAGATAAAGGTATAATGATAAAAAGATAAACTTCAAATTTATTAAAACCTAGTGAAAGTCCTGACTCATACTGATGTTTTGGTATACTTGCTAAAGATGATCTAACCAAATCCATCATCTCAAACACACCCCAAATACTAAAAACAATAATACTTGAACCCAAAGCACTCAAATGCCATCCAAACCATTTCGCCAAGCCAAAATGCACTATAAAAAGCCAAACAATCAAAGGCATAATACGCACAAACTCAAGCATAAAACGACAAAAAACATAAAGGAATTTGTTTTTAGAATGCATTAAAATTCCAAAAAATACTCCTCCTATGAGTGAAATCAAAACACTAATCAATGAAAGCTCTAAAGTAACCTTTAAACCTTGCGCTAGTCTAAAAAAGGTATCTTGATTTAAAATTTCAAACATAATTTAACCTTTTTTCTATACGGTTTAACACTAAAGATAAAGGTAAAATCAAGATCAAATAACAAAGCACCAAAGCAAATAATGCTTCGTTACTTTTATAATAAAGCCCTATAAGATCTTTAGCCACATATACTAAATCTGCTAAAGCAATAATGCTTACTACTGAAGTTTCTTTAAGTAAAAAAATGACATTTGCACTAATGCTTGGCATAGCTATACCCAAAGCTTGAGGCATAATAATATAACGGAAATTTTGCCATTTACTCAAACCCAAAGAAAGTCCTGATTCATATTGTTGTTTTTTAACCGCTTCCATACCCGCTCTTAAACTTTCAGCCATATAAGAACCACCTAAAAAACTAAGTCCTATTACAGCACAAGCAAAAGAGCTAAGTTGAATTCCAAATTCAGGTAAAGCATAATATAAAAAGAAAAGTTGGATTAGCAAAGGTGTGTTTCTTGAAAATTCTATATAAATTTTACAAATTGTGTTTAAAAAGGAAAATTTAAAATAACTCACTCCCACACAAAATAAACCTACTAAAAATGAAAAAAACACCCCATAAATAGCAAGTTTTAATGTAAGCCAAGAAGCTTGTATAAACATAGGGCTAAACTTGACTAAAAAATCAAAATCCATGAAACCATCCATACTTTAAAATATAATATTGTAACAAATAAGACTTAAAAAGACTTAATTAAATTTTGCATTTTTTCTTTATTTAAAATTACTATTTTACCTTTATTTGTGCAAATAAGCTCATTTTGTTTTAATTCTTTTAAAAAACGCGATAAAGATTCTGGGGGTAAATTTAAAATCACAGCGATTTCTTTTTGTTTTAAATTTTGTAGCTTTTCTTCATTTTCTAGTAAAAAGCTGACTAATCTTGACTTTAAATCCAAAGATTTTTGTCTGATAAAATTTTCTAAAATTCGAATTTTACCGATTAAAGAAGTCAAAAGTAAAAAACTAAATTCTCCATTTTCTAAGCATAATTTTTTAAATTCATTAAAATCAAAAACACTAATTTCACAATCTTGCTCACAAATTGCATTGGCTGGGTAATCAATACCCTCAAACACAGGCATTTCAGCTATAAAATTTACCGGAGTTAGAGTATGTAGTGTTAGCTCAAAACCTTTTACATTTACCTTATATATACGCACTTTTCCACTTAGTAAAATGTAAATTTTATTTGCTTTTTCACCTTGAAAAAATAAAATATTTCCTTTCTTAAAATACTTCTTTTCGCCCTTTGAAATCAAAATTTCAAAATGTTTATCCATTTTTTTCTTCCATATTTTTAATACTTTCTTTTGCTTTTAAAACCAGCTCTTCATCATCTGCAAAATCAAAAAATTTAAAGTGATTTCCATGTTGCACTCTACCATCTAGTAAATCCCCACTTAACCTGTTTTTTAAATCAAGCTCAGCTATTTTAAACCCATCTAAAGTTTTAGCAAATTCAAGCAAACGACTTGGAATTTCTTTTTGCTTAGTATATAAATAACAAAAGCTCTCAAGCCCTACTCTACCTACCCTACCTCGAAGCTGATGTAAGGTAGCAAGCCCAAGTCTTTCAGCCCCAACAACTACAATCACGCTTAATCTTGGTAAAGAAATTCCCACTTCAACCACAGTCGTAGAAAGTAAAATCGTGCCTTTTTCTCTAAATTCTTGCAAAATTTGATCTTTATTTTTATCTTTTCCATGAGTCACATAAACATTTTTGTATTTGTTTATCCAATACCCTTGTGCTTGTTCTAGCGATAAATAATCTATATTTTCACTTTCATTTACCAAAGGATAAATGATGATCACTTGATGATTTTTAGCTAGTTCATCATCGATTTTTTTAAGCAAATATTTAAAATCTTTATCTTGTATGCAAAAAGTTTTAATGTCTTTTTTAAAAGGCATTTGTTTAATAAAACTAAAATTTACAAGCTCACTTTGTATCATAGAAAGTGTTCTTGGTATAGGTGTAGCAGAAAATTGCACGATATGTGGAGCATATTGAGAGTTTTTACTAAGCTCACTTATTTTTTGTCTTTGATTAGAGCCAAAGCGATGTTGCTCATCTATCATCACTAAAACTGCTTCAAATTCTTCTTGATAAATGAGCGCATGTGTACCTATGATAAAATGGGCTTGTTCTTTTAATTTTGCTAAATCTTTATCTTTTTTACCACCCTTTAAAAGCAATACATTAACAAAATCAGGCAAAAGTCTTTTTGCTTCATGATAAATTTGCTCTGCTAATATACTAGTTGGAGCCATTAAAATAGCCTTTTTAGGATATACTAGCAAACTTGCAGCAAGTATGACCAAAGTCTTACCACAACCCACATCACCCATCACCACACGCCTTTTAGCGACTTTATTTTGCAAATCTTTTTTAATATCTTCTATTGCTAAAAGCTGATCATTTGTAGGGTTAAATTCTAAACCCTTAAGCCAAGAGCTTATATCAAAAAGTTCTATTTTATAAGCATTTTGTGATATTTTTTTACCCTTTAAACGCCTTAAATGATTAAAAATTTCTATATATTTTAAGTCTTTAACTATGGCGTTAAAATTTTCATAAAGAGTTAAATCATCATAATTGTGTAAATTTAAAAGTAAATTAATGTATTTTTGTTCTAAATTTAGCGCTTTTAAGTTAGCTTCATTGACATATTTTAAAATAAGTTTTTTTATGCTTTCATCTTTAATAGAACTAATTTGGTATTTAGGGACTATTTGACCTATGTTTTTTACTATTTTTGGGTTTATAAACTGCCAAATTCCATTAAAAAAATTCATCTTTGCATGGATACAAATTAAAGCATTATGTTTAAAAATTTTAAAATGCCATTTATTAGGATGAAAAATTACTATATTTGCTTTTATACCCCATTCTAAACATTCACAAAGTATAAAAAATTGGGAGTGATGATTTTGTGTGCTAATAATTTTTACATTTTGAGTGCAAAATGTATCTTTTGGAAACTTTGAAATTCTAAAATCATCAAATTTTTTAGGTAAAATCAAAGCCAAATCGATACAATTTTTAACCCCTAAAGCATGAAGTAGTTTTAAGTCCTTTTCTTCAACTTTCATTTTCTATGCTTGCAAAACTCACTTTGGTAATTTCACTATGTGCTTTGATGAAGTCATTTAACTCATCTAAATTAGTGTTTTTAATCTTTTGCATTTCTTCTTTTAATTTTCCAAGTTTTAAACCATGCAAATATTCATTTAGCATTATATCTAGTCTTTTAGCCAAGTTTTCATACCTTAAAGGCATAGATCCTACTAAAAATTGTTTAGCTAGTTGAAATTCTTTTTCATTGACTCCATTTTGGACAAAGTTTTCAAAAACTTCCTTAACTAAAGCTTTAGCCTCATTAGAACTTTCATTTTTAGTTTGCAAATACCCAAAAACTCTACTATAATTTAAATTTACATCAAGCATAGCATATGCTGAATACGCCAAGCCTCTTTTTACACGCACTTCTTCCATCAAACGCGAACCAAAACCACCTTGACCTAAAATAAACAAAGCAAGTTTAGCTAAATACATTTTCTCATCATTAATTTGTATATTAAATGGAGAGCAAAAGTATATATAAGCTTGCTCAGTGCTTTTTTGCTCACTTACTTCTATACTCTCATCAACGAGCTTGTAGCTTTTGTTTTGATTTGGGGCATTTCTTTTTAGAATTTGGCAAATTTTTTCTACTTTAATCTTTACTTCATCTTCTTTAATATCTCCACCAAAAACAAATAAAGCATTATCAAGTACTAAATTTTCACTCATAAAATCTTGTAATTCTTTTAAACTAATCTTTTCTATGCTTTCTTTAGTCCCATCAAGACCACTAGCAAAAATTTCATCTTTAAAAACATTCTTATTCAAAAGTCTTTTTGCTTGATAATCATAATCAGTATTTAAACTTGCAAGTTCACCCAAAGCTAAAGTTTTTAATCTTTGTAAAATTTTTTCTTCAAAACGCACACTTAAAAACAATTCTTGTAATTTTTCTAAAGCAAAATCAAAATGTTCTTTCAAGCATTTAATACTAATTTGAAAATGTTCAAAACTAGCCTTAGCATAAAGCTCTATAGCACGGTATTCTAAGCTTTTAAAAAACTCATCATTACTTCCTTCATTTAAAAGCCTAGCAAGCATACTTGCACAACCTCTATTGTGTTTTTCTGCTATTTTTCCACTATTTTTAAAAATGAGCTTAAAAAATACTACAGGAAGCTCATTTTCATACTCATATATTATGTCTATTTTAGTTTCATTAAAGTCTAAATTTAACATTAAAACCTTTCTAAAATATTATAAGCTGTATCGCGTTTGGCAGGTAATTCCCCTATATCTTTAATAAGTTCTATCATTTGTTCTTGATTCATTCTATATTTTGCACCAGCTGCGGCTACAACATTTTCTTCCATCATAGTTGAACCTAAATCATTTGCACCAAATTTTAAAGCAAGTTGGCCTATTAAAGAGCCTTGCGTTACCCATGAACTTTGTAAATTTTTAAAATTATCCAAATATAATCTTGCCAAAGCTAGCAATCTTAAATATCTATTAGAGCTTTGCTTGATGATTTCAGGATGTTTTTTGATCAAAGGGGTATTTTCACTTTGAAATGACCATAAAATAAAAGCTCTAAAGCCATTTGTTTTATCTTGCAAATTTCTTAAATGATCAAAATGTTCGATGATTTCCTCATCATTTTCAACCGTACCAAACATCATTGTAGCAGTACTTTTCATACCTATATTATGCGCACTCTCATGTACCCTAAGCCAAGTAGCCGTGTCGCATTTATGTGGCGCTATAATATCTCTCACCCTATCGCTTAATACTTCAGCACCCGCTCCAGGTATAGAAAAAAGTCCTTTGACTTGTAATCTTTTTAAAACCTCTTCTATAGAAATTTTAGAAACTCTTGCTATATAAGCTATCTCTACTGCTGAAAAACCATGCACGGTAATCGTTGGATAATTAGTTTTTATATAAGAAAGCAAATCTTCATACCATTCTATTTTAAGTTTTGGATGTACCCCGCCTTGAAATAAAATTTGCGTTCCACCTATGGCTTGCAATTCTTCTATTTTTTGCCCTATTTCTTCGTATTTTAAAATATAAGAATCATCATCTTTTTCTTTTCTACAAAAAGCACAAAAATCACAATCAATACAGCAAATATTTGTATAATTTATATTTCTATCTACCACAAAAGTAGTTATTTTTTCAGGATGAAGCTCTAATTTTCTCTCATAAGCCATTGCACCTAGTTCATATAAAGGTGCATTTTGGAGCAAATTTAACGCTTCTTTTTTACTTAATCTACTCATTCTTAAACCTTTTTATAAAAAAGGATTATTATAACATTTAAATGTAAAATAATCTTAAAGACGATATAATCAAGCCCTTTAATTTCATATATTCATAGGATACTCATGACTTATAGGTCTTTACTTAAAAATAATAAAACTTTTCGCCTTTTAGCAATAGTACAATTTATAAGTTATTTTGGTGCGTGGTTTTCTCAAGTAGGTGTTTTTACCCTTTTAACTAAAGAACTCGGTGCACCTGCAAATATCATAGGTTTTTCAGCTATTTTTGTTTTTTTACCTTCTATTATACTTGCACCTATAAATGGAGTTATAGTGGATAGATTTAAACCTAAAAATTTATTGCTAACAATGATTAGCATTGAGATGATTTCTATTTTTATGTTAATTTTTGTAAATTCTTTAGCCATGCTTTGGTTGTTATACTTTTTAACCTTTGTTCGTATGGCAGTTGCAAGTATGTATTTTCAAACAGAAATGTCGGTTTTACCTAAAATTTTAACCCCACAAGAATTAAAACTAGGCAATGAGCTTCATAGTATCATATGGGCTGTATCATATGCTTTGGGTATGGGTGCAGCAGGGCTTTTTATAGATCTTTTTGGAGTAAAGCCAGCCTTTATAGCTGATACTTTAATGCTATTTTGTGCTATGCTTATACTCAAAACTTTGATTTTACCTAATGAAAAAAATACCACACAAAATAATCTTTTTATATTAATCAAAGAAGGCTTAGTTTATGTATTTAATAATAAAAAAATCATTCATTTGATTTTACTTCATGGGGTTGTAGGGATAACTGCTTATGATGTTTTAATCACTCTTTTAGCAGAATATGAATACGCAAAAGTTATTTCCATACCTCTAGCCATAGGGCTTTCTAATGCCATAAGAGCCATATCTTTACTTATAGGCCCTTATGTGCTTAGTCCTTATATTAATAAAAACACTTTGGTATATTTATACTTAGCGCAAGGTGTAGGTATAATGCTTTGGGCTTGCTTGCAATTTAACTTTTATCTTGCTTTTGTAGGCTTGGTAATGGCTGGTTTTTGCACTTCATCTTTATGGAGCTATACCTATACACTTTTACAAAATGATTGCGACAAAAGATATTATGGCAGAGTGATTGCTTACAATGATATGGTATATTTAACCTTTAGTGCAATCATTGCTTTTTCAACAGGATATTTATTTGAATTTTATGGAATAAAACTAAGTCATTTTACTTTTGGCTTAGGAGTATGTTTTATCTTTGCAGCAATTTATTGGTGGTGGTTTAATAAAAAATATAATTAATCCACCTTAGAATAATAAACTCCACCTGCTGAAAAGTTTTTTTCAAAATAAGCTGTTTCAGGCACAAGATCTGACTTTCCTGGGTAAATTCTACCTTCTTTATTCAATATCCTATAAAAACGCTCCATAAGTCTTATTTTAAAATCTTGATCAAAATATATCATCATATTTCTTGAAAAAATTACATCAAATTTTCCAAATTTAAATAAAGAATCATCAAAGACATTACAAAGATCAAAACGGCATCTGCAAGCTAGGGTTTCTTTTTTAAGATGATACATTCTATCTTTTACATCAAAATAACGCGTTTTTTGCATAGTGTTTAATCTAGATACTGAACGC
Source organism: Campylobacter sp. IFREMER_LSEM_CL1097 (assembly GCF_025772225.1). Classification (NCBI taxonomy): domain Bacteria; kingdom Pseudomonadati; phylum Campylobacterota; class Epsilonproteobacteria; order Campylobacterales; family Campylobacteraceae; genus Campylobacter; species Campylobacter sp. IFREMER_LSEM_CL1097. Next base: position 12,002 of record NZ_JAKMRT010000020.1, read on the forward strand.
TCTGAATAAATCATTTCATTACATTTATCTATCATTTTTTTATTAATATCTATACCAACTATATTCATACCTTTAACAAAATTCTCACTTGCTAAAATAGCTAAAGAATACACTTCTTCGCCGCTTGAACATGGAGCACAAAGCACATTTACAGGGCGATCAAGAGATTTTATATAAAAAATCACATCTTTTAATTGCTCTAATTCTCTAAAAAAATAAGTCTCACAAACTGTAATAAAATCCATAGTTTCTTGTTTTAAATTTCTTTGAAACTGCACTTTTTCATTTAATTCACTAAGACTACTCAAGCCTAATTCTTGTAAAAATTTAGGAAGTTTAATAGATAATATATCCTTTTTCGCATTTAAGTTATTTCCACTTATTTGCTCTACGATTTTTACAAAATCATTCATTTCATTTTCTGTAATCTTTATCATCTTTTTTTGTCCTACGATTTGATGAAATTTGTTATTTCTTTTTTGAGTTCTATTAAACTCATAGGTTTTAAATTTGGATTAGTATCTCTGGCTTTTTTTGGCATACCATATACTATAGAATCTGCCTCATTTTCGCACAAACACCTTACTCCTGCTTTATAAAGTTCAAACAAAGACTTAGCACCATCATCGCCCATTCCTGTCATAATCAAAGCTAAAATTTTATGATATTTGCAAAGATTAACAGCAGAATTAAATAGCACATCAATCCCTGGATTAAAACTACTAGTTTCATCTGTAGTATTTAATGTTAAGGTATTGTTGCCACTTAAAATCATATTTCTTTGACAAATATAAATTTTATTTTTCAAAACTTCCTTATCACTTGGTATAATCACCTCGCTTAATGCTTCTTTGTTAAATTGATTTACAAAAGAAGGAATAAACGCAGGATTCATATGCTGAGCAATCACTACTGCACAATCTTTCAATTCTACATCATTTAGTAAAAACTTTAGTTGGCTTGGGCCACCTGTTGAAGAACCAATTAGTATAAGCTTCATTTTTTACCTTAAATAATTATTGTTATTATATCAAATAAATATTTGAAAACATAAAAAAATAATTATATATAAGAAAGAAAAATTTTAATTAAATATGATAAAATTAATACTTTAAAATTTCAAAAATGATAAAGTGAATGTTAAATGTTAAGAGAAAAAATTTATATTGCAAGTGATCATGCTGGTTTTATTTTAAAGCAAGAAATTACTAAATTTTTACAAGAAAAAAATATTACTTTTGAAGACTTAGGTCCTTTTAGTGAGGATCGTTGTGATTATCCTGATTATGCGCACTTATTAAGCTCTAAAATAAATGAAAAAAGTTTTGGAATTTTAGTATGCGGATCAGGAATTGGTATGAGTATAGCAGCAAATCGTCATAAAAATATACGCTGTGCTTTGTGTAACGAATCTTTAAGTGCTAAACTTTCAAGAGAACATAATGATGCAAATGTTTTAGCGCTAGGAGCTAGATTAATAGGGGTTGATATGGCTTTTGAAATTATCTCAAATTTTATCAACACTTCTTTTAGCGGCGGAAGACATTGCACAAGAATTAGCAAAATAGAGGAAAGATTATGATCTTAAGTTGGCTTGTATTAACTGTATTAATTTGTATTAGTATTTATATGACTATTATGCTACTTTATTATAAAACCCTGCTTCATAAAGAAAAAGTGGCAAAAGAATTTATAAAAAACAACCTTGATGATACTGAAATTGTTATTAGAAAACTACAAGTACAACTTCAAAGAAGTTTGGGTAATATTGATATTTTAACTGAAGAATTAAACAAAAGTAAAGCAGACTTAACCTCTCTTAGAACAAGAAATTCACAATATCGTATTGAAAATGAAAAACTAAGACAAAGAATCAAAGAATTAGAAGCAAAAATAGAGGCATTATTATGATAAAAGAGCAAGATAAAAAATATTTACTAGATAGCATTAGAGCTATTAAGGACTTTCCAAAAGAAGGGATTGTTTTTAGAGATATTACTACTTTATTAAACAACAAAGAAGCATTTGCGTTTTTAATGGATCATTTAGTTGAAAAATATCAAAACGCAAAGCTTGATTATATCGTTGGTATAGAAAGTAGAGGTTTTATTTTTGGAGCTGCCTTGAGCGCTAGATTAAGACTTCCTTTTGTGCCCATAAGAAAACCTGGAAAGCTACCTTCAAAATGCTTACAAGAATCTTATAGTTTAGAATATGGCAGTGATACTATAGAAATTCATATCGATGCTTTTAATAATCAAAAAGCAAATGTTTTACTTATAGATGATCTCATCGCTACAGGTGGTACAGCAATAGCCGCTGTTAAACTCATAGAAAAACTCAATGCAAAATGTGTTGAAGCTTGTTTTTTACTAGAGTTAAAAGATCTAGATGGTGCTAAAGAATTAGCTAAATTAACTTCTGTTTATAGTGTTTTAGAGGTATAAAATGGAAGAATTTTTAAAACAACTTTTGTATGATTATAAAAATTGGGCTTATATTATTGTGTTTTTATGGTGCATACTTGAAGGAGAACTTGCACTTATTTTAGCAGGTATTTTTGCACATGAAGGCCATGTAAATTTAGGACTTATTATTTTTATAGCAGGCTTAGGTGGCTTTGTAGGCGATCAAATATACTTTTATATAGGAAGATATAACAAAAAATACATTCAGAAAAAACTTCGCACCCAAAGGCGTAAATTTGCCATAGCACATTTACTTTTACAGCGTTTTGGTTGGCCTATTATCTTCATACAAAGATATATGTATGGTTTTAGAACTATTATACCTATGAGTATAGGATTAACTCGTTATAGTGCTAAAAAATTTGCGTTTATTAATCTTATTAGTGCGTGGGCTTGGGCTGCTATAACTATTTTACTTGCATGGTTTTTTGGAAAAGAAATTTGGCTTGCAGTAGAATGGGCTGGAAATCATTGGTATTTTGCAGTGCCAATTATTGCTGGCTTTTTATTAGCTTTATTTTTAGGAATGAAACAAATAGAAAAATCAATACTTACAAGAAGGACTCGCAAATGACTTTTAATTTTATAGAAGAAAATATCGGCTCTATAAATGCTGATTTTGAAATCATTTTAATACAAGATAAAAAAATAGAAAAATACACTCAAAGTCAAGAACTTTTCAAGCTTTCAAGCTATAAAGGTGAAGGAATTTGCATAGATATGCAAAATAAAATTCTTTATAGTGAACTTAAAAGCTTAGAATATGAAGATATAAGGCTTGCTTTTGCAAATGCATACAAAGCTTTAAAAAAACTTGAAATTCAAAGCGTAAAAACAAAAAGTGTCATAGGAAAATGTGTAGTAAATAGCTTTAATGCTATGATTCAAGGATTTACTTTTGGTGCTTATGAATTTAACAAATACAAAAAAGAAAAAACACCAAGCAAATTAGAAAATATCTTCATTGCAAAAGATGAAATTAATAATAAAACATACAACCTAGAAGAGGCTTGCATAGGTATAAACTATGGTCAAATTTTTTCAAATGCTTGTGATTTTGCAAAAAATATCGTTAATGAAATCCCACAAATTTACACTCCTGCCAAAATGGCCGAAGATGCGCTTGAACTGAGCCAAAATAATTCTAATATTTCATGTAAAATTTATGAAAGCGATTTCTTAGAGCAAGAAAAAATGCAAGCATTTTTAGCAGTAAATCGTGCTTCAATTCATCCCCCAAAACTCATTCATCTTTCTTATAAACCACAAAATCCAAAAATGAAAGTAGTGTTTGTAGGTAAAGGGCTAACTTATGATAGCGGTGGACTTAGTTTAAAACCTGCTGATTACATGTTAACGATGAAATCAGATAAAAGCGGTGGTGCGGCTGCAATGGCTATTATCAAAGGTGCAAGTGAGTTAAACCTTGATATAGAAGTTCATTCTATCATCGGCGCAACTGAAAACATGATAGGCGGAAATGCTTACAAGCCTGATGATGTGCTTATTTCAAGAGAAGGTGTGAGTATAGAGGTTAGAAATACCGACGCAGAAGGAAGATTAGTTTTAGCAGATTGTCTTTCACTTGCTCAAGATCTAAAACCTGATTTATTAATAGATCTTGCTACTTTAACTGGAGCTTGCGTAGTAGGACTTGGAGAATACACAAGTGCCATCATGGGAAATAATGAAGATTTGCAAAATGAATTTTATAAAATAAGTAAAAAAAGTGGAGATTTAGCTACTATTTTACATTTTAATCCGCACTTAAAAGAGCTTATAAAATCAAACATAGCAGATGTTAGTAATACCTCTTCAAGTCGTTATGGCGGAGCCATTACTGCGGGATTATTTTTAAATTCTTTCATTAGAGAAGAATACAAAGACAAATGGCTACATTTAGACATTGCAGGACCAGCTTATTTAGAAAAAGCTTGGGGTTATCATAATTTTGGTGCAACCGGAGCAGGTGTTAGAATGTGCCTTTCATATTTACTTTATCTTTCAAGGAAACAAAAATGAGTTTATCAGTTGGTATAGTAGGACTTCCAAATGTTGGAAAATCTACCACTTTTAACGCTCTAACAAGAGCACAAAATGCTGAAAGTGCAAACTATCCATTTTGCACCATAGAACCAAACAAAGCAGTGGTACCTGTGCCTGATCATCGCTTAAAAGAACTAGCAAAAATTGTTAATCCACAAAAAATTATACGCTCAAATATAGAATTTGTTGATATAGCAGGCTTAGTAGCAGGAGCTAGCAAAGGTGAGGGTTTGGGTAATAAATTTTTATCTAACATACGCGAAACAGAGATGATTTTACATATTGTGCGTTGTTTTGATGATGAAAATATCACCCATGTTGCGGGCAGTGTTGATCCTGTGCGTGATGTACAAATCATAGAAACAGAACTTATACTAGCAGATATAGAACAACTTAGCAAAAAAATAGAAAAACTCACTAAAGGTGCAAAGGCCAATGAAAAAGGTGCAAAAGAAACCTTGGTATTAGCTAATGAACTTTTAGAGCATTTAAATCAAAATAATAGCGCAAGTTCTTTTGCTAATAAAAATGAAATCTATCATGCTCTTATAAAAGAACTAAGATTGCTTTCAGCTAAAGAAGTGATATATGGAGCAAATGTAGATGAGAATTCGCTTTTAGAAGATAATGAATTTGTAAAAGATCTTAAAGAATTTGCAGCAAAATCAGGCCATGAAGTAATCAAACTTTGCTCTAAAATAGAAGAAGAAATGATAGCTTTAAGCGATGAAGAAAATTATGAATTTTTAAAATCTTTAGGTATAGAAAGTAGCGGGCTTGAAGTAGTTATACGCACAGCATTTTCAAAGCTAAACTTGATTAGCTATTTTACAGCAGGTCAAGTAGAAGTTAGATCATGGACTATACAAAGAGGTTGGAAAGCACCAAAAGCAGCAAGCGTGATCCATAATGACTTTGAAAAAGGTTTTATCAAAGCTGAAGTAATTTCTTATGAGGATTATATCGCTTGCAAAGGCGAAAGTGGTGCTAAAGAAGCAGGAAAACTACGCCTTGAAGGGAAAGATTATATCGTACAAGATGGCGATGTAATGCATTTTAGATTCAATGTTTGATAATTTATCAAACATTGATTTGTTTTTTAATTAAGCTTTGCAATTTATCCTTAGTATCATATTCATTAGAAAAAGTAAGTAAATTCGCTTTAGGCCAAAAATAACTTTTAGGATTTTCAAATTTACCCCAACGCCAATCAAACCTAGGTGCTAAAAGTACTATTGTAGGTATATCTAAAGCTAAGGCTAAATGCGCAATAGCACTATCTATACTTACAATACAATCAATATCTTTTAAGTTATCTAAAGTATCATTCCAATTTTTTAGCTTTACTCCCCTATTTTCAATTTCTTGAGGTAGATTAACATTATTTACCCCATCTACTTGAAAAGAAATAATCTCACAACATAAATCTTTTAATGCATTATACAAAAATATAAAATCTACATTTCTCAATAAATCAGTATTTATAGCATTAGGAGTAAACCAAAAAATTCCTATTTTTTTAATTTTATTATTTGGTTTTTCTAAAGCAATAATAGGCGTTCTTAACTTAGAAATTTCATCTAATTTAATATCACAAAGCAAAGGCAAAGAACAAATCGGCATAGCATAATCAAACTCACTCGGAAAATCTTTTAAAATTTTCAAATTAGAAAAAAATTTATTTTGTTTATTAAGCTCTTTGAGTTGATTTTTAAACATTTCATACATAGCGATTTGCGGAGCAAATAAAACCTTAGAGGCAATTTGACAAAGTTTTTCCAAACATCTAGCATACATGATAGTATCACCAAAACCTTGCTCACAAAAAACTAAAATTTCTTTATCTTTAAAAGCCTGCACTCCATCTTTATTAAAAGCTTGTATGGTTTTATTATAATGATAAGGTGAAAAAGTTTCATTATGGGCATAAAAAAGTCTGCTCTCATATACTCTTTTACCTTCTTCAAAATTATCACTTTCTCCCATACGCATTAGCAAATATGCCAAGTCAAACTGATAAGTTGCATGTGGATGCAAACTCAAAGCTTTTTGGTATGCATCATAAGCACCTTGATAATTAGCACTTAGTTCTAGTGCTTTTGCATAATTTTGCCAAAATTGAGCATTATTTTGATTATACTCACATAAATTCGAAAATAATTCTAATGACTCTTGCAATCTCAAAAGTTTAAAAAGCAAATATGCTTTTTGTGGTAAAATTTGTGTATTTAAAAACTCATGAATTTTAACTATAGTCAAGTTTTCTTGGGTTTTCTCTTGTAATCTATCTTGTAAATTAATACTATTTGTAAAATTTTTTTCTACTAACTCCCCACTTTGTAATTTTGATATCATAATTTGTGTAAAATCACAAAGTTCATTATGTGCTTCAAGTGCCTTTTGGAAATTTGTTTTAAAATAAAGCTCAGCGTAATTTTTCCACAAATCAAGATTATACATATCTTTTTCTAAAGCAAGCTTATACAGTTTTTCTGCATCTTCTAGGCTTCCTGTATTTTGATAAGCAAAAGCAAGTTCCAAATTAAGCTCATCTTTTAAAAAACATTGTCTTTGTAAAAGCTCTTCAAGTAATCCAATACCATCATTAAAATTTCCATTATATGAAAGTGCTTTTGCAAGCATTAGTCCATTAAAACTAGTAGGATATAAATTAAAAATTTGTCTTGCATAATGTAAAGTTTTACCATAATCTCCTATTTTAAAAGAAGCCATCATCGCATATTCTAAAGCATTTTTAGGATCTTGCTCCAAATATTCTTCACTACACTCTAAACACTTTTGATGGTTATTATTATAATAATGATATATTATTTTATCTAACATTATCTCCTCTATGATATTACATTAATATATTTTTTAATTCCCTAGAACTTACTAAAAACTAAATCATAATAAATATATTATGATTTAGTTCGAGCTTACTAATATTTTTAAAGGAGGCGAAAATAAATATGTTGTTTAGCACTATTTCAAGTAAGCTCTAGGGAATTAAAATTACATATCAACTATTTTAGTTGATATGTAAAAATACTTACCACCATAAACCTAGTTTTAAAAACATAGTATGAGAAGTGGTATTATCAAATGTAAACACACCCGCATAATTTAATGATATATCAGAATGTTTATTAAGAGCATAAGATAATCCAAATTGCCCAAATCCATAGTATTTGGAAGTAATAACATCGGCTGTTAATGTATTTTCATCTAATTTCAACTTACCTCTTGCATCAGTATATAAATTTACTATAGATCCTATGGTTATATTAGATTTAAACTTATCAGTCCATGGCTTATACCATTTTAAAGCCGCACTTGCATCAACAAAGTTAAATTGACCTGCCAAATAATGTTCTTTTGTTCCACCTAAGTGATTTAAACTAAAATTCTTACTACTCATACCATAATAACTTAGTCCAATTTCTGGAGATACTCTAGCTACATCTATAGCATTATAATAATTAGCACCTATTTTTGCCTCAGCGCCATATCCATATACTAATGTATTTGCTTTAGAACTAGCAGGATTATTTTTATAAGACTTTTCTATATTTGTCTTGGTATAATCAAATTTTGAATATGCACTAAAATAGTATTCATCTAATCCTTTTCTTTTTAATACATTATAATAAGTTAAACCACCATAATATGTTTTATCATCAAAATTTAATCTTTGTGTGTTTTGTTTTTTAGAGCTATCCTCATGACCTAGATAAAAACCTATAACACCATAATCTTTTGGCAATTGCTTAAATGAACCACCAATCAAACCTGCAGTATCCATTCTTAATTGCCCTACACTTTTTCCAATTTTAGCTGAAGAGTGATTATAATATGGATTTAAAAAATAATATGTTGTATTTGAATCAAGATATTTACGATTATTTTTAGATAAATCAGATTGCAAATTCAATCCAGCAGCATTTCTTAACAAATTAGACACATTAATGCTTCTTAATCTTGCAGAATATACCATAGATTTAGCTAAAGTTTTACCACTTAACTCATTAATATCTACACTAACTCTATATTTTCCTTTTTCCGAAGGAACATTCATAAAATAATAAATATCTGTTAGACTATGAATATTTTTTGCATCAATGCCTTTATCATCATTAGTATTATTTCCTATACTATTACCTTTTTCATCAATAAAAAAAGTATTACTATCATATATTTTTTTAGTATCTAAATTTGCAGTATTAATATAAACTTCATCTACTTTAATACCACCAAGATTATTACCACCTAATACAACCGAATTTTTTAATCTATCTTCTTTATTTAAAAATTCAGGCGCATCAAAATACCAACTATTGATGCTAAAAACACCTTTGCCATTATTTTCAATATGGTATCCATTTTTATTCTTATTTAAAACACCACTAATATATTTTGCATGTTTTTCAGAACCTTGAACATAACCATTAATCAGAGTGAAAGAATTGCTATTAGTAATTCCTCCTATTGTTCCATAATTAGTTAATTTCATTGTACCATCATTTTCAATATCATCATGAATTATTGCTTTTTTAGTATTAACTAAAGATTCTATAGTTCCAGTATTTTTAATACCACTATAAATATTGCCATTATTTAATAACGAAGTTATAGAATTAGCATTATATATACCATTGAAAATAACCGCATTATTATTTACTTGGCCAATATTACCATGGTTTTTAATACCATAAACTTGATCATTAGACATACTGTAAAGTGTAGCTTCTTTACCTATGGTTGAATTATTTATT
>NZ_JAKMRT010000021.1:0-18767 GCF_025772225.1 Campylobacter sp. IFREMER_LSEM_CL1097
TACCATTATAGTTTTTAATGGTAAGCTGAGCTATACCACTATCTTTAGCTTGAGAACCTGTTTCAAATCTAGTTACACCTATTTTAGAACTTTGAGTTGAACCAATACTTGCTTTGATAGATTGATTTGACTGTGCACCTACTTGGAATTCTTGATTTACAAAACCACCACTTAATAACTGCTTTCCATTGAATGAAGTTTGATTTGCAATATTATCAAGTTGCTCCATCAAACGATTTATATCAGCTTGAAGCATATTTCTTGTTTTGGTAGTTTGTCCATCTTGTGCTGCTTGAGTAGCTTTTACTTTGATAGTATCTAAGATTTTAAGCTGCTCATCCATAGCCTTATCAGCTGTTTGTAAAATACCTAAAGCATCATTACCATTGCTTATAGCTTGACCTAAAGTATTAGCTTGTGATCTTAAGCTATCTGCTATAGCCATACCTGAAGCATCATCTGCTGCAGAGTTGATTCTAAGACCTGAACTTAATCTGCTTAGAGAGCTATCTAATGCTCTTGAGTTTAAATTTGCGTTGTTTTGAGCATTTAAAGATGCCACATTAGTATTTATACGAAATCCCATTTTAAATCCTTTTAAATAAATTCAACCGCTTCCATGCAGTTGTTTAAGCTATATCGAAAAAATGATAAAAAAATTTATACTTTTAAGATATTTTTATATTCATTTATAGAATTTTCTATACTTGCTAAACTTAACGCTGCAATTTCTAAAAATATTTTTAAAAAATCTACATAACTTGATAAAGCATTTTGAGACTCTTGATATAAACTCACATTAAAAAAGCCCCTATGATAAAATAATGGTTTATACATAAAACTTTGTAAAATTTTTGCATTATCTAATAAATCATTAAAATCAAAAATAAACTTTGATACTTGCTCATCAAAAACTGCATTTTGATTTTGCAAAATTACTAAAAGATCTTTTGCTTTTTGATGTAAAGCATTTAACTCTAAATAATCTTTTTGTAAAATTTCCAAAGATTTTTTTAATAATTTTTCTTGCCTATTAATACTTAAAACATTTGGAAATACATAATCTTGTTTTTTATCTTTATATAGTGCTAAAACCTTTTCAAAAGGTATCTCTATGGTATAATCTATAAAAGCTCCACCTTCTGTGGCATTGTAAAATTTAACATCAGGATGAGATAAAAATAAAACTTCTAATCGTTTTCTAAATTCATCCCAGCCTATATTTGTTTGAATAAACCCTTTCTTTCCATAAGACAAAACATTTAATTTAGTAGCATCGTGTTGAGCTTTTTCCTCATCACGAAAAGTAAAGTTAGCTGCATCTGCGTGAGATTTTCCACTATCACTAAAAGCCAAATCTTGTCCTATCATGATTACATTAGTAAATCCCAAAGCTATAGCAAAATTATAAGCAAAATGAGCCACATTGATACCAATATCTAAATAACCAAAATCATTTAAATTAAATTTTTGTTGATAATCTAAATTTTTTAAAATAAAAATTTTTGGATTTTTATTTTCTAAAATTTGCATTAAAGCTTTATCTACAGCAGCATTTATAATATAAATGGGTTCTTTTTTGCTTTGTGGTAAATTTTCATAAAAACTTGCACATTCTTCGTAAATATCCATAGAAAAAACAAAATCAGGATAAATTTCATTCTTAAGTAAAGTTTTATAAGTAGCATCTAAAGCAAATATCACATAATCATCTTGACAAGTTTTTAAAAGCTTAAGTTGTTTATTTAAAGAAGGACCTGCGCACACCACAATAACACTTTTATTTCTTCCTTTATTTTCATAAATAAATCTTTGAAAAGGAGTATTTTTTAAGACTAAAGGTATGTTAGATAAAAATTGTTTATAAATTTTAGCATCCATAGTAAAACTTGTATCAACATTTCCCACCACTCTTTTTATCACATCTAAGCACTTTTGATACACAAAATCAAACATAGGACTATTGTTATAAAATTCACTATAAGGTAAAAGTTTAAAAAGCCCTAAATACTCAAAACAATCTTTTTGTGAAAAAAGCAAAACAAGATACTCTTCTAATCTTTTCTCTTCTACATCACAAAGATATATTTTTCCGCTTGAAAGCTCTTGTCTCAAATCCATCTTGCTTAAAACATTAGCAAAAAATTCTGCTTTATCAAAAATAAAAATATGTTTATTAATAAGCTTTTTTAAAAAAAGTCCATCTCCTATACCGCAAAAAAATATATTAGGTTTTATTAAATCATCTTTTGAAGGCACAAAGGGTGTTTGACTTGGAAAGATTTCGATAAATTCTTCTTTTAAAGATAGAATTTTTTCTTGTAATGGTTTATTGGTAAATTCTAAAGCTTGTAAGTTTTTTTGCAAAAACATTTTATATCCTATGAAATTTAATTATAGAAAATTATATCATTAATTGCATTTTATTTAAAAATCCATCTAAGCAAAAAATTTAACTTTTTTTTATACACTTTTACTAATTTTAATCCTTATAAGGAAAATAATGAAAAATTTAATCATAGTAGAATCACCTGCTAAAGCTAAAACCATAGGTAATTTTCTAGGTAAAGACTATGAAGTAATAGCTTCTAAAGGCCACATTAGAGATTTACCTAAAACTAGCTTTGGTATAAAAATAGAAGATGAAAATTTTAAACCAGAATATAGAATTTCAAATGATCATTCAAGTTTAGTAAAAGAACTCAAAGAAAAGGCTAAAAAAGCTAAAACCATCTACCTTGCAACCGATGAGGATCGTGAGGGTGAAGCCATAGCTTATCATATAGCTAAGGCTATTAATAAAGATGAAAATTCCCTACCACGCATAGTTTTTCATGAGATTACTAAAAGCGCTATAGAAAATGCTTTAAAAAACCCAAGATCTTTAAATGTAAATAGCGTCAATGCCCAACAAACTAGACGCTTACTTGATCGCATAGTAGGCTATAAATTAAGTCCTTTACTAAATCAAAAAATCCAAAAAGGCTTAAGCGCAGGGCGTGTGCAAAGCGCGGCTTTAAAAATCATCGTCGATAGAGAAAGAGAAATAAAAGCTTTTATTCCTTTAAAATACTTTAGTATAGATATGATTTTTGAAAAAGACTTGCAAGCCGAATTAGTCGAATTTCAAAATCAAAAAATAGAAAAACTAAGTCTAACTAACGAAGATAGAGCCAAACTCATCTTTGAAGCTTGCAAAAATGCTAACTTTAAAATAAAAGATATAGAAAGTAAAGATAGAAAAATAGCTCCACAAGCACCTTTTATGACTTCAACCTTGCAACAAAGCGCGAGCAATCGCCTAGGTTTTAACCCTAAAAAAACCATGATGATTGCTCAAAAACTTTACGAGGGTGTAAAAACCCATCAAGGTATTATGGGTGTGATTACTTATATGAGAACTGACAGCTTAAACATCGCAAAAGAAGCTTTAGAAGAAGTAAGAAAACTCATCAAAAATGATTTTGGCAAAGAATACTTACCAAGCAAAGCAAATATTTATACCACTAAAAGCAAAGGCGCTCAAGAAGCACATGAAGCTATAAGACCGACTAATCTTAGCTTTACGCCAAAACTTGCAAGTGAATTTTTAGAAAAAGATGAAGCAAGATTATATACTTTAATATATAATCGCTTTTTAGCTTCACAAATGAATCCTGCTATATCTCAAACTCAAAATGTCTATGCGAAATCAAACGAAGCAAGTTTTAAAATAAGCGGTAGAAAAATTTTATTTGATGGGCATTATAAAGTATATGGAGATATGGATAAAGATAAAATTTTACCTAATTTAAAACTAGAAGATATACTAAATATACAAAATATAGAATTAAGCTCACATTTTACCGAGCCACCTTCAAGATACTCTGAAGCTGGGCTTGTTAAAAAGTTAGAAAATCTTGGCATAGGACGCCCTTCTACTTATGCTCCAACCATCTCTTTACTTAGTGCAAGAGAATATGTGCGTATAGATAAAAAGCAAATCATACCTAATGAAATAGCCTTTGTTGTAACAGAAGTTTTAGAACAAAACTTTAGCGATATAGTAGATAGTGATTTTACTTCTAAAATGGAAGATAAACTTGATATTATTGCAGAAGGCAAAATGGACTGGCAAGAAGTTTTAAGAGAGTTTTATTTTCCTTTTATGAGAAAAATTGATGAAGGTAAAAAAAACATAAAAAGTCAAAAAACTTTCACAAAGCTAGATGAAACCTGCCCTGATTGTGGTGGAGAGCTTGCTATAAGAAAAGGAAGATATGGAGAATTTATAGCTTGTTTAAATTTTCCAAAATGTAAATACTCAAGAAATTTAAAACAAGAAATACAAAATGAAGAAAAAAGCGAGAAAAAACTCAATACCATAGGCGTGAAATGCCCAAGCTGTCAAGAAGGCGAGATCGTGGAGCGTTTTTCTAAGCGTGGTAAATTTTATGGATGTAGTGCTTATCCAAAATGCAACTATATAAGCAAATACAAACCAAGTGAAGAAAAATGTAGCAAATGTGGCGAAACTTTGATTATCAAAGAGCTTAAAAAAGGCACATTTTTAGAGTGCTTAAAATGCAAAATCAAAAAGGAAATTTAATGCAAATTATGCTTTGTGCTATATCTAATATAGCAAGTGGAGGGTGCGGGGAAGATTGTAAATACTGCACTCAAAGCGCTCATGTAAAAACTAATATCAACAAATACAAAAGAAAAGATATAGATCAAATTGTTTTAGAAGCTAAAATAGCTAAGAAAAACGAGGCTTTAGGTTTTTGTTTAGTTACAGCAGGCGCTGGACTTGATGATGAAAAACTTGAGTATGTGTGCAAAGTAGCTCATGCGGTGCAAAAAGAAGTAGAAGGACTTTTACTCATAGCTTGCAATGGCATAGCAAATTTAGAACAACTCAAAGAATTAAAAAAAGCAGGAATTTTTTCTTATAATCATAATCTAGAAACTTCTAAAGAATTTTTTCCAAACATATGCTCTACGCATACTTGGGAGCAAAGATTTCAAACTAATCTTTATGCTAAAGAAGCAGGTTTAATGCTTTGCTGTGGCGGAATTTATGGTCTTGGAGAAAGTGAAGCTGATAGAAAAAGTTTTAGAACAAGTTTAAAAGAGCTTGATCCTTTTTCCTCACCTATTAATTTTTTCATACCAAATGAAAATTTAAAGCTCAAGCAAAACTTATTAAATGCTGATGAGGCGTTAAATATCATCAAAGACACTAAAAAAGACTTACCAAATGCACATATCATGGTAGCAGGTGGTAGAGAAGTAGTTCTAAAAGAAAGACAATATGAAATTTTTGACGCAGGAGCTAGTGCTATAGTAGTAGGTGATTATCTTACAACTAAAGGCGAAGAACCTAGCAAAGATATACAAAAACTAAAACAAATGGGATTTAGCTTTGCTAGCTCATGCCATTGATGCTCAAGCTGCTACGGATTTAAAAATTTTATTAGTCGTAGCAGGATGTTTGCTTACATCACCTTATATTGCTAAATTTTTAAAACTCCCACTTTCAGCCACTGAAATTATGCTTGGCTCTTTTATAGGATTTTTAGGTTTTATAGGAGAAAGTGAGAATTTTAAGCTTTTGGCTAATGCAGGATTTTACTATCTTATGTTTATAGCAGGGATGGAAATCAATCTTAAAACCTTTTTAAAAACTGAAAGAAGCTTACTTAATAAAGCTTTTATTTACATCATACTTTTATATGTTTTTAGCGTTTTAGCGGTTGAAAGTATAGATATTTCTTATATTTTTGTCATTATCATACCTGTTATGAGTGTGGGTTTGCTCTCAACGCTTTATAGAGACTTTGGGAAAAATTGTGAGTGGCTAAATGTATCCATGGTGGTAGCCACTTTAGCTGAAGTTGTGAGCATAGTTTTGCTTACCATAGCTGCGGCATTTTTGGGAAAAGGTGCTGATCTTTTCTCACTCACTCAAAATTTATTATACCTGGTGGGATTTTTAGCACTTTGTATTTTTGGATTTAAATTTTTAGAAGTACTTTTTTGGTGGTATCCACAACTTAAAACCATACTCATGCCTTGGCAAGATCAAAATGAAAAAGATATAAGATTTTGCATGGCAATTTTCATAGCCATAGTTGCGATTATGATTTATTTTAAACTTGAAGTTGCACTTGGAGCTTTTATAGCGGGTTCATTTATAGCTACTTTTTTTGATCATAAAAAAGACTTAGAGCATAAACTTTCTAGTTTTGGTTATGGCTTTTTAATCCCTATATTTTTCATTTATATAGGTTCAAGCTTTAAACTCCAAATGCTTTTAAACCCTCAAGTTTTAATCATAGCTTTTTCACTAACTATCTTTATGATAGGACTAAGAATACTTTGTGCTATGACTTTTGTAAAAATACTTGGTTTAAAAAATACCTTTTTATTTGGCTTAAGCCATTCTATGCCACTAACCTTACTTATCGCAGTAGCCACGCTTTCTTATCAAACTAATATTATCACTCAAGATATATACTCAGGACTAGTGCTTACTGCTTTACTTGAAGCAATTTTAGCTATTAGCTTAATAAAATTTATCAATAATCTTAGTAGAAAATAACTCTACTAAGTATTTATTTTCACTTGCTATAATTTTCTTATGAAAAATTTAGACACACTTTTAGAATTAGCCTTAAAAGCAGGCAAGGAAGCCTCTAAGGTATTGCTTGAATATAAAGACAAAAATACCTTATGGTTTAAAGATGATGATTCCCCAGTAGGTTTAGCTGATATAAAATCTAATGAAGCTATTAGTGAAATTTTAGCTTCAAGTGATATAGCTATATGCTCTGAAGAAAATATACTTTCTTATGAAGAAAGAAAAAATTTAGAGTATTTTTGGCTAATAGATCCTCTTGATGGCACTAAATCTTATGCTAAAAAAGATAAAGAATATTGTGTTTTAATCGCATTAATCCATAAAAACACTCCTGTGCTTTCGCTTATAGGCGATGTGGAAAATAATGCATTTTATTATGCACATACCCATACTAAAGTTTATAAAAATAATGAAATTTTAAATCTTAGTTTAGAGCAATACGAAAAGGTTAAAAATATAGCCCTTTACTCTAAAAATCATGATAATAATGAAGATTTTTTTATTCAAAATCATCTTGAAGGCATTAAGGTTTCATCTGCTTTAAAGTTTGTATATTTACTTGAAGCAAAAGCTGGAATTTACCCGCGTTTTGGCGGCCCAAAAGCTTGGGATATAGCCGCAGGAGATTTTTTAGTCAAACAAAATGGTGGAATTTTATACGATTTTGACAAAAAGGCCTTAAACTACAATAGTCCTGATTTTAAACTTCCAAGTTTTATAGCTTTTGCTAAGAATGAATTTAAATTAAAAGGTTTTTAGTGAGATTTTTTTTGGTGTTTTTGTGTTTTTTAAGTGCTATTTATGCTAATTCTTTTGCAAATAAAAAAATCATCAAATTACAAAATAATGATAATTTTAATATCATCAATCTTGATCAAGATATAAATTATGATAAACTCTCACACATTAGCACCTTAGCTTTAGTGCCAAGCTATGAAAAAGAATATAATTTTTATTTTTCAAATTTAAAAATCGATGCTAAAAGCATGGCAAAAGACACACTAAAAGCATTAAGTGCTATTTTAAATGAGCAAAATAATTTTGCCTTACTTAGTCAAAAAGAAAATCAAACTTATATCAATAGTCAAAATATCTTACAAACAAATAAAAATTTCATCAATGCAAGTGAGTTTTTAGAATTTAATCGTTTCAAAAAGGCTGATTTTATTATTTTGCTAGATTTAAAAAGTATTCAAGCAAGCCAACAAAATTTCTTGCTTTTTTCAAATTTTGAAGTCAAAGCCGACATAGAATACAAACTTTTTAATGCCAAAACAAAAAAACTAAAAGATCATAAAATCCTTACTATCAATACTCAATTTAGCACAAATGATAAAAATAAATCTTATCAAGAATTAGTCCATGAAATAGCTACAATTGTTTATGAAGATATTAAAAATACTATATAATTACCACTTCTTCTTCTAAAACAATCCCAAATTCTTCAAAAATTCTTTTTTTAGCAAGCTCTATCAAAAATAAAGCATCATCAAAACTAGCATGTTTTTTATTGATTAAAAAATTTGCATGTTCATTGCTAAACATCGCATCATTTTTACTAAAACCTTTAAGATTAACTGCTTCTATCAACCTTCCTGCATGATCGTTTTTGGGATTTTTAAAAATAGAGCCAAAGCTAGCACCTTTGGGCTGATTTTTTCTTGCATTTTTTAAAAGCTCATCTTTAATTGGGTCAAATCCATATTCTAAAAAAAACTTCGCACTAAACATCACTTCTTTAATAGGATTAAACCTATAAGCAAAAGCAATATTTTGTTTTAAAATTTCTTGATTAAAAGTGCAAATACTAATTAAATTTTTGCTAATATCCTCATCTTTTAATCCTGCATTCATTTTTAAAATACCGCCCAAAGTCCCTGGGATATTTCTTAAAAACTCAAAGCCTTTTAAGTTATTTTCTTTAGCAAAATGATATATTTTAAAAGATTTCACGCTAGAGCCTATCTCTAAAAACATACCTTTTTCATTTTGCTCTAAAATTTTAATATAATCAAAACTTTTCCCTAAAATTCCAAGTTTTTTGGGTTTTGGAGAGATTAAAAGATTATTTGCCCCACCTATTAAAAAACCATCAAATTCGCAAGGCTCTTCAAGTGTTTGCACTTCAAAGCTCTCACCTATACGCACAGAAGAATACTTAGAAAAATCAATAATCATCTAATAAAGCTTGGAATTTGATTTAAAATATTAGTTGTAAAATCAATCATAGAACTTATCATCCAAGGCATTAAAAATACTATTACCACAACAACAAGTAAAATTTTTGGCACAAAAGAAAGCGTGGCTTCGTTAATTTGCGTTACAGCTTGAAAAATACTTATAATAAGCCCTGCAATAAGCCCTGCTAAAAGCATAGGTAAAGAAAGCATAAGTGTGATTTTAAAAGTTTGTACACCCAAGGCTACTAAAGTACTTTCCATATTTACTCCTTAAAAATTTAAATTCTATCAAGAATTTCTAAATTCTTCATACTCACTAGGGATAAGATGATCTTTACTTTTTATTAACTTCTCATAAAATCCATGATTATATCCAAGCTCAAAAAGCTTATCTATGGCATTGTATTGTTTATCATTCATATTAATAGAGTTTTTATTTGCATATAAATTTAAATACACATCAAGTTTTTGTGCATCAACGCGTATTAAATTACGCTCTAAAAGCATGGAGGCTAAGATTTTTCTATTATGATCGGCTACTTCTACTGCTTTAATCAAATCTTTTTCAACCGCTATTGCATCACTAAGCGGTAAAGATCTTCTAAGGGCCATACCACCTAAAGGTAAAGGTAAATCATTTTTTGCTAATTCTTGCCAAATATCCCAAAGTTCAGCCTCAACACACAAACTAGAATCAAATTCTAAAATGCTCTCATGTATAAGCACTCCCGCATCAACTTCATCTTCTAAAACAGCCTTTTCAATCTCTAAAAAATTCTTATAAATTATTCTAGCTTGTGGATATTTTATGCGAAAGATTAAAGCATTAGTAGTGTGTGCTCCACTTAAAGCAACTTTAAAATTTGGCTTTAATTTTTTATTCTTTTTCTTAATAAGCTTTGGCCCATAACCCTCACCAAAACTCACAGCAGTTTTTAATAAAGCATATTCACTAGCTATTAAAGGATAAAGTGCAAAAGATATCGCACTAACATCGTATATATTTTCTAATGCAAGCTCATTTAAAGTTTGTATATCCAAGGCTGTATTTTCATACTCATAAGCATTTCCAACCCAACCAAATTTAATCGCCATATACATAAAAATATCATCAGCATCAGGAGAGTGCGCTACGCTAATTTTTTTATTCATTTTTTTCCTTAAAAATCTAAAAAAGTATTTTAGCAAAATTCAAAATAAAAACTTATATTAAATTTCTTTTTGATACAATTTTAAACATATTATAAAAGGATTAACAAGCATGGATGATAATAAAAGAAAATCACTTGATGCAGCCTTAAAAAGTCTTGATAAAACCTTTGGAAAAGGTACTATTTTAAGACTTGGCGATAAAGAAGTTGAAAAAATTGATTCTATTCCTACAGGTTCTGTTGGACTTGATTTAGCTTTAGGAATTGGTGGGGTTCCAAAAGGAAGAATTATAGAAATTTATGGACCTGAAAGTTCAGGTAAAACTACACTTACCTTACACATCATAGCAGAATGTCAAAAAAAAGGTGGAGTTTGTGCGTTTATTGATGCTGAACACGCTCTTGATGTAAGATATGCAAAAAATTTAGGTGTTGATACAGAAAATCTTTACATCTCTCAACCAGATTTTGGAGAACAAGCCTTAGAAATCGTTGAAACTATAGCAAGAAGTGGAGCCATTGATCTAATAGTGGTAGATAGCGTTGCTGCACTTACTCCAAAAGCAGAAATCGAAGGTGATATGGGAGATCAACATGTAGGTCTTCAAGCAAGATTAATGAGCCAAGCTTTAAGAAAATTAACTGGTATCGTTCATAAAATGAACACTACTGTAATTTTCATCAATCAAATTCGTATGAAAATAGGCATGATGGGCTATGGCACTCCTGAAACAACTACTGGCGGAAATGCTTTAAAATTTTATGCTTCAGTGCGTTTAGATGTAAGAAAAACAGCCACCTTAAAACAAAATGATGAGCCTATTGGAAACCGCGTTAAAGTAAAAGTGGCTAAAAACAAAGTAGCCCCTCCTTTTAAACAAGCTGAATTTGATGTGATGTTTGGTGAGGGTGTAAGTCGTGAAGGCGAGCTAATAGATTATGGTGTAAAACTTGATATTATTGATAAAAGTGGTGCATGGTTTTCTTACAAGGCTTCTAAACTTGGTCAAGGTAGAGAAAATGCTAAAGCCTTTTTAAAAGAAAATCCAGCTATTGCAGATGAAATTACTCAAGCTATACAAAACTCAATCGGTATAGATAGTATGATTTTGGGCGCAAAAGAAAACGATGAAGGAGAAGAATAATGTTGATTATTGAAGATTTAAGAGCTTTTGAAGTTTTAGATAGTAGAGGCAATCCTACCATTAAAGCTGAAATCATGCTAAGCGATGGCAGTGTGGGTAGTGCTATCGTTCCAAGTGGTGCAAGCACAGGAAAAAAAGAAGCTTTGGAATTAAGAGATAATGATGAGAGATTTGGCGGAAAAGGTGTTTTAAAAGCTATTGAAAACATCAATGGCACCATAGCTGAAAACATTATAGGGCTTGATGCGTTCAATCAAACTCAGCTAGATAATACTCTTTTAGAGCTTGATGGGACAAAAAATTATTCCAACCTAGGAGCAAATGCAACTTTAGGAATTTCTATGGCAACAGCGCGCGCTGCTGCTAATGCACTAGGTGTGCCTTTATATCGCTACTTAGGTGGAGCAAATGCAAGTGTATTACCTGTGCCAATGTGCAATATCATCAATGGCGGTGCGCACGCAAACAATAGTGTAGATTTTCAAGAATTTATGATTATGCCTTTTGGTTTTTCAAGCTTTAAAGAAGGGCTAAGATCAGTTTGTGAAATTTATGCAGTATTGAAAAAAGAATTAGCTAATCTAGGTCACTCTACTGCCTTAGGCGATGAGGGCGGTTTTGCACCAAATTTAGCAAACAACACTGAACCACTTGATCTTTTAATGACTTGTATTAAAAAAGCAGGCTATGAAAATAAAATCAAACTAGCACTAGATGTAGCAAGTAGTGAGCTTTATAAAGATGGTAAATACCATTTAGAGGGTAAAGTTTTCTCAAGTGAAGACTTGATTGCTCGCTATGAAGAATTATGTGCTAAATATCCTATTTTTAGTATTGAAGATGGTTTGGCTGAAGATGATTATGAAGGTTGGATTAAACTCACTCAAAAGCTTGGCAATAAAATTCAACTTGTGGGTGATGATTTGTTTGTAACTAATGAAGATATTTTAAGAGAAGGTATCATGAAAAATATGGCAAATGCTGTATTAATCAAGCCTAATCAAATCGGTACAATCACTCAAACTATGAGAACAGTAAGACTAGCTCATAAAAATAATTACAGATGTATTATGAGTCATAGAAGCGGGGAAAGCGAAGATGCTTTTATAGCTGATTTTGCAGTAGCGCTTAATACAGGACAAATCAAAACAGGAGCTCTAGCAAGAGGTGAAAGAACAGCTAAATATAATCGTTTGTTAGAAATCGAACTTGATAATGATGAGTATTTAGGAGATAAACTCTGAGTGATTTATTAAAAGAGTATGATGAGCATTCTAAAAAGAAGGAGGCTCGTCATCATCTAATAAAAACTATTGCATTATCATTTGTAGCTATTATTGTTGCTATGTATTTTGGTAATATGTTTTTTGGCAAATCCTCTTTAGATGTTTTATTATCGCTTAAAGAGGAGCAAAAAATTTTAGAGAAAAACATAATAACCTTAAAAGCTAAAAATGCTCAAGCTCAAAAAGAATACCTACAGCTTTTAAGACTTAAAGGAGAAAATTCGCATGAGAATTAATTTTTTTTTACTATTTTTATTATCCTGTGTATTTTTAAATGCAAAAGATAATCCTTTTGACAATAACTCAGAACAACAAAACACCGAGTTTGTAAAACTTAGTCCTTTTCAAAGACAGGATTTTACTTTTAATTCTGATGCAAGAATTTTAAAAAATATTACTATTACTTATATTAATCTTGATGGCTCTGAAGAGCAAACTACTCTAGATATATACAAAAGTATCAATTGGCATGATACTTACTCATTTATAAAAGCCAAAAGTCCAAATGCCACACCTATACTTGATGTTTCTGTTACTGTGCCACAAGAACAAGGGGTAAAAAACACTAAAACAGAAGAAAACAATACCACTTTAAACATTGAAACACCAATTTTTAGTGGAAATATTTATAATTTTATTTCTATTAGCTTTTATAATAATAAGATTAATATCAAAACCGAAGATAGAATGCTAAGACATTTATCTATAGGAGATCCAACTAAAATCATTATAGATTTTGCTAAAAAGCAAAATTTCAATACAAAAACTTTACAAGTTAATACTGCTCATGTTAGAAAAGTTGTATTTGGATCACATAAAGGATATTATCGTTTGGTAATTTATCTTGATGGAAAATATAGTTATAAATACTCTCAAGGTGAAAATTTACATACCTTTAACTATCGCTAAGAGTTTTTAAAAACTCTTAAGCAAATCTGTGATCATAAATAATCATTTGAAATCTTTGAGCTATCATTTTAGCTCTTTCTATAATAATACTTCTTGGTTCATCTTCAAAAACTTCTTGCAAACTCTCATCAAACAGATTAAGCCAAACATCAAAAAATTCTCTTGGAAACGAAGGTAGTTCATGATGAGCTCTCAAAGGAGAACCGCTATAACTTGGATCACCTAAAAACATCCCTGCCCAAAAACTTGCTATTTTTTCTTTGTGTTTTTTCCAGCTCTCATCATCTATACCAATTTTTTCATTAAAAATAGGCCCTAAATCCTTATCTGTTCTAACTTTTGCATAAAAAACATCCATAAGTTTTTTTATACCATCATGATTAATAGTATCAAATTTCATGTTTTTCCTTCAAAATAATTTTGGATAATTGTATTGAATTTATAAAGCAAAAATATAAACAAAAGTCAATTTTTAGTATAATCATAAAAAACAAATTTAAAGAAAAAATATGACTTATACTATTTTACCACCCAATCAATTCTTGGATAATTATATTTTAAATATACAATTACACCAATTAGCAAATATTTCTAAAAATGCTTATAAATTTTGGAAAAATGTTCAGGCAGCACGCTATCAAGGCACAAGAGTGGTATTTTTACATAAAAAAAGTATTTTACAAAAACACCAACATCTTATACAAAAATGTGAAAATCTAAGTGGCTTTGTATTAGCAAGTGCCTTTTGCTCATTTACTACTTTAGCTCCATCACATTTGGTAGAAAAAAACAATTCTCAAATTTATAAAATCTTAGATATAAAAGAAGTTTGTGGGGTTAAATTTGTAAATTTAAAGGCATTTTACGATTTTTTAAATTTAGATTATAGTTATAATATTTATATCGAAAAATGCCATTTTTTCAGTCCTACTCCTTTGGAAAAACGCATTAAAATCACTGAGAGTATGTGCGTTGGGTATTACTAAGATATTTAAATATCAAAGCACAAACAAGCGAAATTATAGCCATAGCAAACATATAAAATCCTAAAGAAAAACGAGCAATATTTTCTAAATTTCCCAAAGCAATAGTGTGTAAAAATAAAGCAAGTTGCGGAGTAAACCCACCAGCTATTGCATAAGCTATATTATAAGAAAAACTAAGCCCTGAAAATTTAATCTTAGCATCAAATACCTCACTCATCATCAAAGGACAAAAATTCATCACTCCGGTAAAAAAGCAAGCGCTTAAATAATACACACTCACTAAATTAAAATCAGGTGTTTTAGCATAAAGAGCGTTAAAATAAAATAAACAAGTTAAGAAAAATCCTAGCGAAAAAATCATACAAGCTTTTACTATACCTATTTTATCAGCCAAAATTCCACTTAATATACAACCAATTACAAGCAAAACTATACCAAACATTTGTATGTAAGTTTGAACGCTTGCATCAATATTTAACATTTTTGCCATAAAAGAAGGTATAGTTAAAATCATCACAACAATACAAGCCGTCAAAACCCAAGTTATCAACATAGAAAGTACAACGCCCAGCTTAGCTTTTCTAAATACTTCTTTTAAAGGGAATTTTTCTAAAGCCTTATCTTTTTTCATTTGTTCAAAAACAGGTGTTTCTTGTAAAAATTTACGCAAATAAGCAGAAATAATCCCAAAAATTCCTCCTAAGAAAAATGGAATTCTCCAGGCCCATTCATAAAGTTCTTCTTGTGTAAAAAGCTTATTCATTATTAAAAATACAAAACTTCCAAGCAAAATTCCACCTACTACAGAAGCTGTTAAAAATCCAAGATAAGTGCGTTTTTGTCCATTTGGAGCATGCTCAAAAACAAAAACCCAAGCACCAGGTAATTCCCCACCTATAGCTATACCTTGACAAATCCTTACAAATATTAAAAATACTATACATAAATATCCTATGCTTTCATAAGTAGGTATAAAAGCAAGCATAAAAGTTGGCACAACCATCAGTAAAATACTAAGCATAAACATTTTTTTACGACCAAATTTATCGCCAAAATGTGCCATGATTATACCACCAAGTGGTCTAGCTAAATATCCTGCGGCAAAAATTCCATAAGTATTAAACATTTTCCAAAATGGACTTAAATCTTCAGGAAAAAAATTTTTAGAAATATAACTTGCAAAAAATACAAAAATGATAAAATCGTAAAATTCTAAAGTCCCTCCCAAAGAAGAAAGACTCAAAACTTTTATGTCTTTTTTAGTAAGATTTTTACCCACGATTAATCCATCTCATAAGTATCATCATCACTATAATCATCATCGTATTCATAATCATCATCATCATAATTATATGATCTTTGATTATTTGCATAAGTATCATCATCTGCTTCATCATACATTTCATCATCATAATTTTCAAATTCTTCATCATCATAAGCCATTGCAAATCCTTTAAAATTTTTTAGTAGTATTTTAATATAAAAATATACATTTTGGTATAATTTTTCAAACTTTACTTAAGGAAAAATATGAATTTAACGCATTTAGATGAAAAAAATCACCCCAAAATGGTAGATGTAAGTCAAAAAGATATTACCCAAAGAGAAGCTTGTGCAAGCGGTAAAATATACATGAGCAAAGAAGCATTTGAAGCTATCATTGAAAACAAAGCTAAAAAAGGGCCTGTTTTGCAAACTGCCATCACAGCAGCCATAATAGGAGCTAAACAAACTTCAAATCTTATCCCAATGTGTCATCCTTTAATGATCTCAAAAGTACAAACCCATATAGAAGAAAACAAAGAAGAATGTTCTTTTCAACTCTTTGTAACCGTAAAATGCGAAGGAAAAACAGGGGTTGAAATGGAAAGCTTAACAGCTGTTAGCATTGGGCTTTTAACTATTTATGATATGGTTAAAGCTATTGATAAAAGTATGCAAATTACTGATATAGTTTTAGAAAGCAAAGAAGGAGGAAAAAGTGGTAAATATCTGCGATCTTAAAAAAGAACCTATTATAAACTACCCTACTTTTTGGGATTATAAAGTCGTTTTTGAAGCTGAAGTTGATGCTTTAGAAATTTTCACCCAAATACTCAATGAAAGAGAATTTAAATATAAAATCTCAAATACTAGCAAACAAGGAACATATAAAAGTTATCTTTTAAGTGTTTATGTCGATAGTAAAGATGATCGTTTAAATATTTTTAATCAATTAAAAAGTAAAGCGAAATTTGTATTATAAAAAAGGAAAAATATGAAAAATTTAGCCATAATTTTTGAAAATTCTCTCTTAGCTTGTGAAAAAAATGAAATTCCAAACTTAATTAGTGAGCTTGTTTTTAATCTAAGTTATAAAAAAATTAGTTTTGAAAATACTAGCAATGAAGAGCTTTTTGCTATCTTTTCTAAAGTATTAGAAAAACTTGGACTTATAAATGAAGAAAATATTTCCAAAATAATCCAAGGTATTATTAAAGCTAGAGTTGAAGAAGATAAAAAAGCATTTTTTGTTTATATTAACGAATATGGCAAATTAAAAGTAAAAATAGAAGAACAAAAAAACACCATTAAACACAAAATTTGCGATAACTTTTTTGATTTAGAAAAGACTTTAAAAGATTTAAATTTAAATGAATTTAATATAAGTATCAATGATGCAATGCTTTATGATATAGAAATACTAGGCCTTTTAAAAGAAACTGCCGAGAGTGCTTTTATCACAACTTTAGAAAAAGGTGAAAACATAGAACTTACATCTTGTGAAATCGCTAAAAACCTTGTATTTAATGCAATTTGCGAAGGAAGCTTTGAAAAAGAAAGAATTTTAAAAATATCCCAAGTAGTTTTAAATGCTGCTTTTGAACTTGCTAACGAATCAAAGGCTTTTGCTTATGATTTATGTATAGGAAGTATTTATGGGACACAAGAAGGAATTTCTTTGGCGATTGAAAAATTTAAATCAAGCTTTGCATATAGCGCTTTAGAACATGATTTAAAAAATAAAGAAAAAGAGCTTATAGACATAGAGCAAGAATTTATCCAAATGCTTAAAAAAATATCATTAGAATTTAATAATCCCGTAAAAGATATACTTAAAGATTTATTAGAAAATAAATTTGACACTTTATTTGCCAAATTTAAACGCTTAATACAAGAAAACAGAGAGCAAATTCTTATCAAAATTAATGAAATTAAACAAAATCCAAAAATTGATGATTTTAGCAAGCTAGCACAAAGCAAACTCAATATTTTAGCTAAAGAGTTAAATGAACTCGAAAAACTCGCAAGCCATAAATATAAAAATTTAGATAAAAACAATGCAAAAGAATTGGGAGTAAGATTGTGGGAAAAAGCAAAAAAATTAATTAAAAAAAATATTAATTGATAATTAATTTTTAAAAATTAAAATTACAAAAATAAAATACGGAGGAAATTATGTTTAACACTTTGAAAGTTAAATTGTCTTTAATGGCAAATTTTTTCACTGCGCTAAGTTTGATTATTTTAGGTGTGTTAAGTTTTTACTTTACCAAAACATACCTTTATGATAATGAACTAAAAAGGCAAAATGATATTTTACAAGTTGCTCGAACTTCTTTAGAAACATTTCGAAAGCACAATAGTGATTTAATTTTAAATTTGGAAAAAACAATTTTGGAATTTCCATATGAAAAATTAAATTCCGAACAAGCTTTGATAGATAATGTTGGCTCTATTTTAAAATCATATAGAAAAGCTTCTGGAGTTTTATCTGCTTTTATAAGTTTAGATAATGGAGAAAATCTTGTAAGTAATGATACTAGTGATAAAAATAATAAAAATATCGAAATTTATGGACAAAATATCAACTATGATGCTAGAACTAGACCATGGTATATTGGAGCCAAAGAAAATAAAGATATTTTCATCACTTCTCCTTATATTGATAAAGCAACAAATCAATATGTAATAACATATACTAAATCTATATATAAAAATGGTAATTTTGTAGGAATTATTGGGGTTGATATTCCAGTAAAAGAGCTTCAAGAAAATTTTGAAAATATGCCTGGTAATAGCTTTTTATTTGATGAAAATGGAAAGATATTTGTTGCTAAAAACAAACAGTTATTAGATCCATCGGTAGATCATGGACCGGTATTAAATGCACACAAACAAAATGGTGATTATTCTTTCTTTGAATATGGATTAAAAGGAAAAGAAAGACTAGGTATATGTGCTAAAATATCTTCTTACCTTGTTTGTAGCACCGAAAGTGCTGATGTTATAAATGAGCCTATTTTCAAAACAGCAACAATACAAACAATTGTTGTAAGTATCATGGTTGCCTTAAGTGTTATCATACTCTACTTCATCATCTCTTATTATCTATCCCCTTTACAAGCAATCCAAAAAGGTATCAATTCTTTCTTTGACTTCATCAATCATAAAACAAAAGATTCTGCTATGATAGATGTTAAGACTAATGATGAATTTGGAGTTATT